>NZ_VPDC01000019.1:0-63897 GCF_013417875.1 Acinetobacter sp. YH12219 | reverse complement strand
AGAGGAATTGCCACAAGATACGATAAGCTAAAACGTAACTATCAAAGCGCTGTTGCTTTAGCTTGTATATTTATATGGTTGCCTCTTTAGCTCAATTTATCGGCTGTAAATGTCAACACACCCTAGTCAAAAATATCTAAATTACTGCAGATTCTTATCCTAAAGGACACCAAATCATACAAATAAATAAACAGCGAGTCGTATCTAACTTGGACACTTTAAATGGGTTCGAACATTTCGATTTCGTATAATCACCATTATGATAAATAAAATTAAATAGCATTTCTCACTCATAGCAAGAATCGGATTTTTCTCAGCCGTTCTATTTGTTAATGTTGTTCTTAGGCCCCAAAAAGCGGTACATGACAATGTTAGAAGATACAAACTATATTCGCATTGCAAAGGCAATTGAATATATTAATCAGAATTTCAAAGAACAACCAACCTTATCTGAAATTGCAGAACATATTCATCTAAGCCAAGCCCATTTTCAAAGGATCTTCACTGAATGGGCAGGTATTAGCCCTAAAAAGTTCCTGCAATATATTAGCCTGGAACATGCAAAATCAATTTTAAAAAATCATAAAGAAAATAGTGTGTTAGATGCTACATTCGACACTGGTTTTTCAAGCTCGAGCCGTTTGCATGATCTATTTATAAGGATAGAAGGAATGACTCCTGCTGAATATAAAAATGGTGGAGAGTCGTTACAAATTAATTATAGTTTCTCAGAGACACTCTTTGGTTCTATTGTGATTGCCTCAACAGCTAAAGGTGTTTGTTATATGGCTTTCACTGAGAATTATGATGAAGCTTTTTTACAGCTTAAAGCACAATTTCCAAAGGCAAAATTTGTCCAGCAACAAGATGAATTGCAGAAAAAAGCGGTCTCTATCTTGCAGTCGGATCATCAAGATCTATCCGAAATTAAGCTGCATCTAAAGGGCACCGAATTTCAACTTAAAGTTTGGGAAAGCCTACTAAAAATCCCTATGGGTGAATTGACGACCTATGGTGCAATTGCAAAGGACATAGGCAATAACAAAGCTTCGCGTGCCGTAGGAACTGCAATAGGAAGTAACCCTGTTGCATTTCTCATTCCATGCCATCGGGTGATTCAATCATCAGGACATTTTGGTGGTTACATGTGGGGAACAACGCGAAAAACAGCCATCATTGGTTGGGAAGGAGTGAAAACCCATGCATCTCACTGAGCTAGAAGAATATTTTAAAGCTAGATTGGCTCAACTCGATTGGAATGCTATTACTGAGGCGATGCATCAACATGGTTTCGTAGTACTCGAAAAGTTTTTAACTGAGGAACAATGTGACCTTGTAAAAAACAATTATGATCATCCCACGCTATATCGTAAGACCGTGAATATGCAACGCTATCGATTTGGATTAGGAGAATATAAGTACTTTACTTATCCTCTGCCACACTTGATTCATCAATTACGAACGCAGATGTATTCTTATCTTATGCCTATTGCTAATGTATGGATTAAGGTGCTGAATTTGAATACGATTTTCCCAGAAACGCATCAAGAATTACTGCAACAATGTCACGAAAATGGACAACAGAAAGCAACCCCATTAATTCTACAGTACCGCAAAGATGGTTTTAATACTTTGCATCAAGATCTCTATGGTGACGTGTATTTCCCGATTCAACTGGTGATATTTCTGAACCAAGTGAATGTCGATTATCAAGGTGGAGAATTTGTTTTAACACAGCAAATTCCGCGCGCTCAATCCAAAGCCACGGTATTACAGCCGCAAAAAGGTGATGTACTCATTTTTACAACACACTTCAAACCAGAAAAAGGGACTCGTGGTTATTATCGGGTCGATATGAAACATGGAGTCAGCCCGTTACATCATGGAGAGCGTTATACATTAGGTATTATTTTTCATGATGCAGTGAGCTAAAGATGATACGTCATGAAATGATTACTGATCAGGAGCTTTATGGTTTGCTTCGACAGGAAAAAATCTTGTTTGGAGGAAATCTGAACTTAAAAATATATGGCTCGTTGCGATGTCGATCAGGCAAACGTATGAAACGCAAGAACCGTGTTTTTTTTAAAGATGAAGTTGAAGCACTTGCACAAGGCTACCGTCCTTGTGGACATTGCATGAAACAAGCGTATATGGACTGGAAAAATGGATATGTTTGAGCAAGAAAATCTCCATAAAAACCTATTGCCCTATGACGGCACGGTTTTATATTTCGGTCAGATTCTGACATCACAGCAAGCAAATACATATTTTGATGAGTTATTTCGTTCAATTGCTTGGAAACATGATGAAGCGGTCATTTATGGAAAGCGAATCATAACTAAACGTAAAGTTGCTTGGTATGGCGATCACCCGTTCTCATATACCTATTCAAAAACGACAAAACACGCTTTGGCTTGGAGTCCTGTATTACTTGAATTGAAAAAAATGGTCGAGCAATTGACGGGGGAAACGTTTAATTCCTGTTTGTTAAATCTTTATCATGATGGCAATGAAAGTATGGCATGGCATAGTGATGGAGAAGTTGATTTAAAAAAAAATGGTGCAATTGCATCTCTTAGCTTTGGGGTTGAAAGAAAATTTGCTTTTAAACATAAAATGACCAAAGAAAAGAGAGAGTTATTTTTAGCACATGGCAGTTTATTGGTGATGAAGGATTCGACACAGACTCACTGGTTACATCGTTTACCACCAAGTAAGCGAGTTACAACAGCCCGTATTAATTTAACTTTTCGGCAAATTGAAAATTATGATATTAAAACCTAGATTTTTAACTTTACCTAAAATTAACATAATGAAAGTCGTACGTAATTCAATTTTTTATTTAATATAATTCAATGTGTTAATTTATTTTATAAATCCCAACTCAAATGTATTTGGATTTTTAATAGTTAATGGTGTTTCACGATTACTTTTTAAACAATGTTCCACATCTTTGTATAGTTTCATTTAACCTTAAAAACAGAAAAAAATGTTCAGATGAAAGAAGAATAGATATCCAAGTAGTTATTGATTTTGCAATTTACTAAAAATATTTGGATAAATGTCAAAATCTGATGATTTAGAGTGCTTGTTTATTGAGGCTGATGCTCATCAAAATGCAGTTGGTACACTCCGTATTGCAAATAAACATCTTTGGAAATAACCTCAAAATACATTTAGCTGAGGATACTTATGGGGGACAGATAATGTATAAATTGCACCGAATCTACTTGATGCATTCGATATAGAGTTGGCTGGTATTTTATGTGTTGGTAAGAAATATGATTCTAAAAAATTATCGAAATAGATGCTAAAGTGAATTTAAAACTTTCTCTGATCATATGGGTTGACGGCTATATAAAATCAGGTGCTTAGTTGAAAATCCCAGTTGTGGAGTGGAATATTCTATAAAAATTTCAACCTGATATGACAAGCTAAGGCGTAACGATGAAAGTCCAATTGGCTTAGCTTGTATATGTATTTGGTTGCCATTATAAAATACCTACAGATGCCAACCTGTATAATTTTTATTTTGGGAAAAAGAGGAATAGAGTCATTCCTTCTCCGCATTACCTTTCAACACCATATAAATCAAACCGACAAAGATTAATAAAGCACCTGCAAGGCTGCTGACACAGAATAAAACAATACGGTTATAGGTGGTTAAGTTAAATAATTCGTTGGCTAAAATGTAGCGCATGAACAACCATTGTACGACAGAAAAAACAATCAAGACGATTGCACGACGACGGACTTCAGGACGCATAGCCATAGGAGAATCACTTAAAGTGGAAATTGAGGCTATTATGCCACTGTCGATAATCGATCTCAATTGAATAAGATTAATCCAAGCGCGTGATACACAAATCTTAAGGTTGAGTTCTGTTTAGATCGCCTTTATTTGCGGTACATATTGATGTTGCCAAAGCAGACCCGAAAGCGTTTATAAGACCAGATATACTGTTCTGGTGCTTGGTTAATGATGTCTTGCATCGCGATGTTCAGCGCGTCGACAGACGATTGTAAATCTTTAGATAAAATCTCGTCTGCTAAGGGGTGGCAATGCACATCAAAGTGCCTTAAGTTGGGTTGTCGGATACAACTTAAGCCGATGACATTGCATTGGGTTTTTGCAGCAAGTTTTGAAACAAGTGTGATCGATAAGGTATTTTGCCCAAAAAAATTGGAATAAATGCCGCCTGAAGGCTTTGGTAAATGGTCTGGTAAAATCACCGTTAGGCCGCCTTGTTTTAAATGTTTAAAAATGGCACGGATCCCTGTTTCATCTGTCGGGACTAAGGTTGCATTGAACTTCTCTCGTGCTTCTAACAGATAACGATTGATCCCTTTATTTTTATTCGGTTTATACATAATCATCGGTTCTGTATACAAGTTCAGCCATGCATTGAGTAGTTCCCAACAGCCAAAATGCGGAACCACAACAATGACACCTTTTTTATTCGCAAGTGCTTCCGTGAGGATATTTTCACCATAAATATTTTTCAGTAAGCTCAGGCTATAACTTGGTGGCATACCCCAACATTTAATAAATTCAATATAGGTCAGGCATTGGCTGCGGATACTTTGACTGACGAGCTGTCTCTTCGCTGTCGCTGACATATCTGGGTAGGCCAGTTGAATATTGATGCTAGTGATACGTTTGATTGATGAGTTAAACAGGTCAAGAATAAACGCGATCATCAAGGCGAAGTTTTGTAACAGCCAAAGTGGCAATAGCGCGATGATTTTGAATATAAAGTACATGGATCACAAGGTCTCAAAATTTACAGCATGGAATAAAATAAATTTTGCCAAGAGACCGGACTTATTCAGTGAAAAGTATAAAAAGATCTGAATCTAAAAACAAAATAATTGGAAGTGGAAAATTGAGCTATCCATTGCCCAAAGGATGTAGTGCAACATCATAACGCAGTTGAATCATTTTGATATTAGCAAAGTTAATCAAATCTTTAATTTATGTTTTGTAGGTTTTTTACCACCTTTTGTAGGTTGAAATAAAAAAACCCTGCATAGCGCAGGGTTTTTTGAACCTTAAAATCTAAATCTTAAAATGTAAGATTATTTAGATTCTTCAGCTTTTGGTTTTTCGCGTAAACGAATACCAAGGTCACGAAGTTGAGTTGACTCAACTGGCGCTGGTGCTTGAGTCAATGGACATTCAGCAGTTTTAGTTTTCGGGAATGCAATCACGTCACGAATTGAAGATGCACCAGTCATCAACATGACTAGACGGTCAAGACCGAATGCCAAACCACCGTGAGGAGGCGCACCGAATTTCAATGCGTTAAGTAAGAAGCTGAATTTCTCTTCTGCTTCTTCTTCAGAAATACCAAGCGCTTCAAAGATCGCTTTTTGCATTTCTAGGTTGAAGATACGTAATGAACCACCACCGATTTCAGTACCGTTCAATACCATATCGTAAGCAACAGAAAGTGCAGCACCTGGGTTGTTCTTCACTTCTTCAACGCTTGATTTTGGCAGCGTGAATGGGTGGTGAACAGACGTCCATTTACCGTCATCAGTTTCTTCGAACATTGGGAAGTCAACAACCCAAAGTGGCGCCCACTCGCAAGTTGCAAGTTTCATGTCGTGACCGACTTTAATACGTAAAGCACCCATCGCATCATTTACGATTTTCGCTTTGTCCGCACCAAAGAATACGATGTCGCCATTTTCAGCACCAACGCGTTTCAATAGATCAAGTACGATAGGCTCGATAAATTTAACGATTGGAGATTGAAGACCTTCAATACCTTTTTCAAGCTCGTTGACTTTGATGTAAGCCAAACCTTTCGCGCCATAAATGCCAACAAATTTAGTATATTCGTCGATTTGGCTACGTGGAAGCGCGCCAGCACCTGGTACGCGAAGCGCAACAATACGGCCTTTAGGGTCTTTAGCAGGACCTGCGAATACTTTGAACTCAACGTCTTGCATCATGTCTGCAACATCAACAAGTTTCAAAGGAATACGTAAGTCAGGTTTATCAGATGCATAGTCACGCATTGCATCTGCATAAGTCATACGTGGGAACTTGTCGAACTGAACGTTTAGAAGTTCTTTGAACATCTTAACCGTTAAACGTTCCATCAAATCCATAATGTCATCGTCACTCATGAACGATGTTTCAACGTCGATTTGTGTGAATTCAGGCTGACGGTCAGCACGTAAGTCTTCATCACGGAAACATTTAGCAATTTGGTAGTAACGATCGATACCGCCAACCATTAACAACTGTTTGAATAGTTGTGGAGATTGTGGAAGCGCATAGAAGCTACCGTTAGAAACACGGCTTGGTACTAAATAGTCACGTGCACCTTCAGGAGTCGCACGCGTTAAAATTGGTGTTTCAACGTCCAAGAAACCATTTTCTTCGAAGTAGTTACGAATTAGGTTAGTCAATTTAGAACGGAAACGAAGACGATCTAACATTTCTGGACGACGGATATCCAAGAAACGATATTTCAAACGTACTTCTTCAGAAATATTTGTATTGTCGTCATTCAATGGGAATGGCGGAGTTTCTGAACCAGCAAGAACTTCGATTTCTTTGCCTAAAACTTCGATTTGACCACTCACGATATTCGCGTTTTCAGTACCTTCGTAACGACGACGTACACGGCCTGTAATTTTTAATACGAATTCTGAACGTGATTTATCAGCAGTCGCGAAAGCTTCAGGAGTATCAGGGTCAATCACTACTTGAACAAGGCCGTCACGGTCGCGCATGTCAAGGAAGATTACACCACCGTGGTCACGGCGACGGTGAACCCAACCGCATAATGTAACGGTTTGGTCGATTTGGGCTTCAGTAAGTGAGCCGCAGTAATGAGTTCGCATCATAGCGTTAGAAATCCAACTATATGGGTTAAGGTCAGCGAATACGTAAACAGCGTACCGCTTTTATTCGAATAGGGGATTATGCCTCTTTTTGGCTGTTTTGTCACAAGGACTTATTGCTAAAACAGCCAAATTTACAGCAAATTTTCGGTCAATGATGGGCTTAAGCCGATGACGTTGAAAAAATATTGGTGCTCTTGCTTAAGATCAGAAATATCAGACTACCGAGGCTAAACGTGGCTAAAAATGCACGGAAAAAATAATTAATGGCTTTGCCGACATAGGCATACAAGTCGTGTACAAAGGCATCTGAATAAATACTGTCAGCAAAATAAAAATAACTAGCGATTCCCGCAGCTAAAGACAGGGCCGCTAAACAATATACATAGAATTTGATGGATGTGGGGACGTTTGCAGTACTTCGATAGTGAAGATGATGACGATAAATCATCCATGCCAAAACGGGGAGTGCCAAGCCAGATAATCCAATTTGCAACACGCGATGTAGGGGATATGAATGACCAAAAAATTGAATCGGTAGACTCAATAGATCCTTAAATGCAAAGGTACGAAAGTCAACATGGGTCAAGCCATCCCAAACAATATGCGTCGAAGTTCCAATGATGAGTGCGAGGATGAGACTTAGGATAAACCCACAGCATTGATTGAAATTCTGTAGATGCAGCGGCTTATTTAAACCAAAAAAAGCAAATAACATCGGGCGATAAAGCACATACCACAGCACACAAAACAGCAAACCTAGGATTAAGTTGGGAACAATTAACCCCGACCATTGATGGGATCCATTGTAGTCAGCATTAGTAAATAAACGGAATAAATCTGGCACCATGCTGCCAATTGCGAGTGCTGCAATAGGCAGGCGGTTTCCGCTTAACTTGGAAATAGGCGGTGCGAGTACAGCATGGGATATGGTAAAAGGCATTGAACTAAAATAAATATATGAATAAATACAATGTGGTATCGGTGAGTGTATATGATTTGGGCAGATTAGAATGTTTTTTATTGCAAAACGAATGAAATGTTATATTATAACATTATTCGAAAATAGCCTGATTTGAGTCTCTCCAAATGTCCTTTCATAAGAATTTAATCACAATCTCAATTTTTGCAGTGATTGCACCCAATATTTATGCTGATGATCAGCAACAACAGGTACAAAAGCTCGAAGCGATTAATGTTCAGGTTCATCCTTTAAATCAAAGTGCCGCAGATTTTGCGGTTGCAGATAACATTATTAAGCATAAAGATTTGGCACAAGGTGGAGTCACTATTGGTGATGCCATTGCCGGACAACCTGGAGTGTATTCAAATCAGTTTGGTGCAGGCTCAAGTCGACCTGTGCTGCGTGGTCAAGATGGGCCACGTGTCAAAGTGTTGGAGCATGCATCTGAAACAGCAGATGTTTCAACTTTATCCCCTGACCATGCAGTGACGGTTGATCCGATTTTGGCAAAACAAATTGAAGTGATCCGTGGGCCATCAACACTGTTATACGCGGCAGGCACAGTCGGCGGTTTGGTTAATGTGACGGATCAAAAAATTCCAACGCAGATGCCTGAAAATGGTTTAGAGGGGCAGGTTGGGCTACGTTATAACTCAGGTAGTGACGAAAAATTAGCGAGTGCAGGTGTCACTGCTGCGCTAGGAGAAAATTTTGCACTGCGAGTTGAGGGATCAAAGCGTAAAGCCAATGACTATATTGCACCCGATTATTTCCATGACCATGAGGGTGAGTTAGAAAAAGAACGTCGTGTGGGTAATACTTTTGCTGAAGGCGAAAATGTAACGATTGGTGCTTCATGGATTCATGAGCGCGGTTTTGCTGGACTGTCTTATAGCAACCGTCAAGACCAATATGGCTTGCCGGGTCATAGTCATGAATATGAAAGCTGTCATCCACATGATGACCATCTACACTGTGATGGTCATGATAACCATGGGCATACCGATGAGCATGATCATTCAGCGCATGACGAACATGATCACGATCATGATGCCGCAGGCCCATGGGTCGACTTAAAGTCAGAACGCTATGATTTCCGTACTGAATTGGCTGAGCCGTTTGCAGGATTCCAAAAACTACGTGCGCATGCGAGTTATACGGACTATAAACATGATGAAATTGAAGGTAACACCGCAGCAACCACTTTTAAAAGTAAAGGTTATGATGGCCGTTTAGAATTGGTCCATAACCCAATTGCTGAATGGGAAGGGGTAATCGGTACCCAGTACAATCAACAAAAGCTCAATATCAGTGGTGAAGAATCATTGATGAACCCAAATAAAACCCAAAAATGGAGTGTGTTTGGTTTAGAGCATAAACAATTTGGTGATTTTCATGTCGAGCTGGGCGCCCGTGTCGATCAGCAGAAAATTCAGATCGATTCTGCACAAAAAGATTATGACGATTATGGTATTTCCTACTCAGGTGCTGTGAACTGGGCGTTTGCACCCAATTATAAATTATCCTTGGTGGGTTCTCATCAAGAGCGTTTGCCATTGGCGCAAGAGCTCTATGCAAACGGTAAGCACTTTGCGACCAATACCTATGAACGTGGAAATGAAAATCTAGATGTTGAAAAATCCAATAATCTAGAATTAGGTTTCCATTATGAAAAAGATCAGTTGGATTATCACGTTCATGTGTATCACAACTGGTATGACAACTACATTTATGCTGCAACCAAAGATAATTTTGAAAACTTCCGCTTAGTTGATTACACCCAAGACAAAGCCAAGTTCTATGGCGCGGAAGCTCAAGTGGGTTATGCAGTAAATGACATGTATAAACTCAGTGTCTTTGGTGATTATGTTCGCGGCAAAATTGATGGTGAAAATGCGCCACGTGTGCCTGCAGGGCGCTTAGGAACCAAGGTCGATGTTGACTTTGCCGATGGTTGGTCAGGTCTTGCAGAATATTCACATGTATTCAAACAAGACAAAATTACTGCATTTGAGCGTGAAACAGATGGCTACAACATGGTGAATTTGGGTGTGGCCTATAGTGGTCAATTGAAAGATCAAAATGATTATCGAGTCTATTTCAAAGCCAATAATTTATTGGATGAAGATGTTTACTCTCATACGTCATTCCTTGCCAATATTCCACAAGTCGGTCGTAATTTTACGGTTGGTCTTGAATTTGGTTTCTAATTGAATTTGCACAGACTTCTCTAAGTAAGTCTAGGTAAAGTCACAGAAATCCTCTTGAAAAATCAATGAATAAAACCTAGTCTGAGCGCATTAGACTAGGTTTTTTCTTATGCGCATCATTCAACGAATACATCACAAGCTCAATTGGTCACGTCGTCGCTATGTGGGTGTGGTCATGGGTTTATTGGTTTTAGGTTATTTGGCCTCGGCAACCTATCACACGCTAAAGCCACTCCCTGAAGGGTTGAACTACACAGGAAAACTTCGCCATGCTGAAGTGAACTTTTTAGTGGATGAAACCTATATCGATGCGCAAGGAAAGCAGCAACAGGAACATCGCATTTTTAAAGAAATGCTGAAAATGATTGAGGAAGCACAGTCGACCATTGTGTTGGATATGTTTCTCTTTAATCCGCAAGTTGGTGACTCTCAATTAAAACATGAACAATTAACACAGGAGTTGACCGATGCGCTGATTTTGAAGCGTCGACTATCTCCTCAAGTGGAAATTTTTGTGATTACTGACCCGGTCAATTCGGTCTATGGCGGCATTCAACCCGAGCATTATCGTCAATTACGGCAAGGGGGGATTGAGTTGATGGAAACCAATTTGGTGCCGCTTCGTGCGTCCAATCCTGCATGGTCAGGTTTTTGGTATATCTGTTGTCAAGATATTGGCAATAATCCTGAAAAAGGCTGGTTACCGAACCCATTGGGAACCGAAAAGGTGACGATCCGCAGTTATATGGATCTTTTCAACTTTAAAGCCAATCATCGTAAAACCTTGGTGGTAGATACCGTTGAAGGTTGGAAAGGTTTGGTCACCTCTATGAATCCGCATGATGGTAGCTCACGACATTCTAATGTGGCCTTAACCGTCAAAGGCATGACCGCGATTGATCTGTTAAAGACCGAGCAAGCCGTAGGCATGATGTCCAAAGCCAATATTCCATTTGTGGTGATTAAAGATGTTGAAGCGGCGAAAACTCAGCCACAGGTTCAAGTACTGACTGAAAAAGCAATTTATGATGCCACACTCGACTTAATTGATAGCGCGAAGAAAGCTGGAACTGAAATTGATATCGCGATGTTCTACTTGTCAGAACGTAAAATTATCAAAGCACTCATTGCTGCACATGAACGTGGCGTGAAAGTTCGTGTATTACTCGATCCGAATAAGGATGCTTTTGGACGTACCAAAAATGGCATTCCAAATCGACCTGTAGCATCCGAATTACATGAGGCGGGTATTGATGTACGTTGGTGTAATACCCAAGGTGAGCAGTGCCATAGCAAGATGATTTTAAAACGTACTGCTTATCAAGCCGATATGATTTTAGGTTCTGCCAATTTCACAGCGCGTAACCTGAAAAATTATAATTTAGAAACTGATTTACGCGTGATCGGTGTGAAAGATGCTCAAGTTTTTAAAGAGGCAAATCAGTATTTTAATACGGCGTGGTCAAACCGTGATGGTAAGCAGATGAGTGTGGATTACGATACGTATGCCGATGAATCTAAGTTGAAATATGTGTTGTATCGCTTTATGGAATGGAGCGGAATATCTACTTTTTAATTTTCCCCTCATCCTAACCTTCCCCCAAAGGGGGAAGGAATTCCCTCTCATTTCAGGAGAGGGTTAGGGAGAGGTGTATTTAGCAATTATTAATTCTTCGGTACAGGATTCGGCGGAACGATTTGATCTAAATCTTTATCCGTCATTTGATCCAATTCTTTAATATCGGTTTTGATTTTCCATTTATCTGCATCATCTACCGGTTGTGGTAACCGTGCTTCTAACCAGTCACAGATGACATCTGGTGGAAAATCGGCATGGTTACATTGAATCACCCAAGACAAGAATTGTCTTGCTTCGCCATTCATATATGGTGGCGGAGAAACCGGTAAAAATTGAGTCGGTAAGCGTTCATTTTTAGAAATATAGTTCAATACATGGCCCAATTCTTGAACAGTTTGCCATGCTAAAGGGTGATCTACATTAATTTGAAATTTAAACCACCAAGCAGTTTTACCATCGGTTCCGTACGAGTCAATCAGTTGTTCTTGAATACTTGGAACTTTAGAAAAAAATTGATGAAGTCGGTCAAAACTTAATTCAGACACAGCATTTGATCCACTACGAAATAAAATCAATCTTAGCATAATCCAATGAAAAACAGGCTAGCCTGAAGGTGCGATCAGCTTGGTCGGAAAATTAACAAATTCTTGCACTTGATGGATTTTTATCCATTTTTTCTCCTACAATGGAATTTATACTGAGCGTATAAACCGTCGAGGAGAGCTTAAGTGAAAACCACATTATTCTATGCGATTGCAGGTGTGATGCTGATCAGTGCTTCAGCCAGTACTTTTGCGGATAACAAATGGGCAAATTACCAAGGTGTAGATACATCAAAACCACAACACCGTCCACCGTCGATGAATCGGCCTGGCTATCCGCAGCATGCGCCGAATTATCCTCAACATTATCCTCATTATCCAAGTCGTCCGCCGGTTTATCCGCAATATCCAAATCGACCTTATCCGCAGTATCCACAGAGTGGCATTAGCATACAATACAATGCACCGACCACGATTACTCAAAATTCGCAAAGCTATAGTTGGGTCAATGGCGATCCTGCCAGCGCGAGTATTTCCAGTTCGACCTATACTTTTATCAGTGATTGGAAACGGATCGGTTTACCGGCACCTCCAAGTGGCATGTATTGGATCTTTGAAAATGGTCGCTATGTGCTGGTGCCTAATAGATAAGGTTTATAACCTGTCCCTTGCGTAGCAGTGCTACTCATCTCCTAAAAGGAGAGGGAACGATTTAGTGTTTAAGCCAATTCATCATCTTGTGGGCGAGGGGTTTTTCCTTCAGGCAGTGGCTTTTCGGAATGCTTGTCTCGAATAACCGAAGGGTAAGTCCAAGAGGCATAGCGCACAATCAAAATGGCCACAGCAAGAATGAGGATCGAACCTGTAGTAATGACCAAGCCCATATCTGCTTTATGGTCGTGTTGAATGTCCGAAATCAGTAAACGGGTCAGGGCAGTAATAGCAATATAAATCAGGAAGCGAACAGGCATGTGGTTGGTTTTAAAATAAATACCGACCATGGCCCCCAGTTCAAGATAGATAAATAACAGCAAAATATCATCAATTGTGGCGAACTGTTTAATCGTAATAATTTCAAAAATAGTATGACCCGCAGACCAAAGGATCATACAGCCAATCACAAATAAAGCGATGTAGTGGAAACCTTCCACTGCAAGATTGCCAAAACGGTCAAGGAGGGCTTCAACTTTTTCTACTTTGGGGTCACGGTGTGTCATCTTTTTCCTCCTGTGTATATCACTTGAATACCCATTAAATACTAAGCAAATTTCATGCACATTAAAGCAAGATGACAGAAATATTTTTTAGATAAATGTATGATTTTAATGTTAAGTTGAAGCTTAGTTTTTGTCGATCTAACCGAATAACAAGATGTATTTACCTACACATTTTAACCATGATCAATTGGATGGTTTAGTCGAACTCATTCAGCAATACCCGCTTGCAACGGTGGTTATGACAGCTGCCGATGGTACACTTGAGGTGAATCATCTGCCTTTAGAGTATGAAATGCAGCAGGGTGGGTTTGGTGTATTACGTGGGCACATTGCCAAAGCCAATCCAATGTTTGAAATATTGAATCAGTCAGCACATGTCTATGTTATTTTTCAGGCTGAAGATGCTTATATTTCGCCAAGCTGGTATGAAGGAAAACAGGAGCATCATCGCGTTGTACCGACATGGAATTACCGCGTGGTACATGTCAAAGGCAAGATACGTAAAATTGTAGATGAAAAATATTTACGAGGAATTCTGGCTCGTTTGACGCGTCAACATGAAGCTAGCCAACCCGTGCCATGGAAAATGGGCGATGCGCCTCATGATTTTATCGCGGAACAACTGGAAAAAATTATAGCGATTGAAATCGAAATAGACTCAATTTTGGGTAAGTTTAAAGTGAGTCAAAATCGCAGTGTTGTAGATGCAATGAATGTGGCAAAAGCTTTGGAAAGGTCGAATGCTGAAATGGCGGAGTCGATCAAAAAATTTTATCCCATGAAATAATAGGCTAAACAATCATGCCCAATATGATTGAAACGGAACGTTTATGCCTGAGAAAGTATCAGTTAGGAGATGAAGTTTCATTATTTGATACATATTTTTTGAATATAGAAGCAACTCGTTATCTGCAGCGGTTGCCACATTTAACGATTCAACAGACCAAGAGTGTTTTAGAAAAATGGGCAGATCATTATTGGTCGATACACAATCCTGATTTTGCATGGGTGATTAGTGATAACAATACGCAGTTAGCGATGGGTTTACTGTATTTCTTCAATCAAGAAAACCATGGGGAAATACATTTTGGGTTAGGGGTGAATTTTCATGGTTGTGGTTATATGACTGAGGCTTTAATTGGGGGAATTAAGTATTTACAGCAGAATCATGTCACGAAGGTTGTTTCATCTTTTTGTGCTGAGGAACATCTAGCATCACAAAATGTCTTAATGAAGGCAGGATTTAAACAAGATAAAGATACAACGCATTGGGCTACATTTCCAATGCTAGACGATCAGCTCCATTCTTGTTTTACATATCGAATGGAATTATGAGATTATGAATAAGTAAATATGCTTATGATTTTTTGAAAAAGTTGCACTCAGTGTTTATGTAATAAGAGCAGTAAAATAAAAAAATGCCCGATAAATCGGGCATTTTTGATTTTGTGTATTTAATTAAGCTTGGTTGGTAAAGTAATCTTCAGAGAAGTTCATGATCACTTCAGAACCTGCTTTTACTTTAGCAATGCGTAATGCCAATTCAGGTAAAATACGCTGCGTGAAGTAAAGAGTCAGTGCAAGTTTGTTTTGGTAGAACTCGCCATCTTTGTCTTTTGCTGCATCTGCAATGCGGGCAAACATATAGGCAAAGCTGAGTAGGCCTACAGCATGTAGGTAATCAACGGCTGCTGAGTTCGGGAACTCAATGTTTTCACGAGCAGCTTCAAGTACATATTGAGTCACCGCTTCAACTTCAGCTGCTGCATCTAATGTTGCATCTTTGATGTAGTTCAAGCTGGCATCTAAGTTGTTGGCAAAATCACGAATTTCTTGGATATATTCAGCAATGAATTCACCATTGCACTTAATGGTTTTACGACCAATTAAGTCTTGCGATTGAACACCGTTGGTCCCTTCGTAAATCTGTGCAATACGCAGGTCACGGATACATTGTTCCATACCCCATTCACGAATAAAGCCGTGACCACCGAAGACCATTTGCGCATCCAGTGTTGCTTGGAAAGCGGTATCTGTTAAATACGCTTTCGCAATAGGTGTTAACAGCGCAACACGGTTATTGGCTGCTTTGACTGCTTCTGGGTCAGTAGAGAACTTGGTAATGTCCAGTTGTTGACCAACATAAACCGCAAATGCACGAGACGCTTCATTGTTGGCACGTGCGTTCAGCAACATACGACGTACATCACCATGAACTAAGATGCTGTCTGCAGGTTTTGCAGGCGATTGAACGCCAGAAGCGCTACGGCCTTGTAAACGATCAGTCGCATATTGCGCTGCATTTTGATAAGCAAATTCAGAAGCACCTAGGCCTTGAATACCCATAGACAGACGTTCGTAGTTCATCATGACGAACATCGCTGCAAGGCCTTCATTTTCTTTACCAACCAGGTAGCCTTTCGCGCCATCAAAGTTCATCACACATGTAGCAGACGCTTTGATCCCCATTTTATGTTCAATAGAACCAGGGCCTACAGCATTACGCTCACCCAATGAACCATCTGCATTCACCAAGAATTTAGGTACGATGAATAGTGAAATTCCGCGTGATCCCGCAGGCGCATCAGGCGTTTTCGCTAAAACTAAGTGGATGATATTTTCAGAAAGGTCGTGGTCACCGCCAGTGATGAAGATTTTCGTACCTGTAATGTTATAAGTACCGTCTTCATTACGTTCAGCTTTAGTTTTGATAATACCTAAATCTGTACCTGCATGCGGTTCAGTTAAGCACATTGTGCCGGACCATTCGCCTGTATACATTTTTGGCAAATAAGTTTCTTTTTGCTCTTGTGATGCATAGCTGTTTAATGCCATGCCTGCACCTACAGAAAGAAGCGGGTAGAGCATGAATGATGGGTTGGTTGCAAACAGCATTTCGTCAGACAGAACAGTCAGCATTTTTGGCATGCCTTGACCGCCCCATTCTTCATCTGCGCCTAGACCAATCCAGCCGCCTTCTGCATATTGTTTAAATGCTTCTTTGAAACCAGCAGGAGTCGTGACATTGCCATTGCTATAGGTTGCGCCTTCTTCATCACCTGTGCGGTTTAAAGGATGAGTGACGTTTTGCGCAAATTTTGCCATTTCTTCAAGAATGGCTTCTGCAGTTGCAGCATCAAGGTGAGCAAGATTTTCGTTGTTTTGCCAGAATTGTTCTGCTTTAAAAACATCATTTAAGATGAATTTCATATCTGCAAGCGGCGCATTATAAATTGGCATGTTCGTTCACCTGTTTATTGTTTGAATCTATGGACTTGGGGCAATTTGTATCAACACAAAGCGTGGAGAAAATTGACCAAAGTAGAATTATGGGACTATTTATAAAGAAAAAGGACTGCCAATGCTATGACCGTCCTTTCTCTATTTCTGCACTCAAGAGTACAATTTTTTGAATATGTTTTAGATATTCACATTAGAATGCAAAGTGTTCTGCATCCAATGCCATAAGAGGATCTAGGCCACCTGCAATCACTTCTACATGAGAGCGAACGCGTGGTAAGATTTTCTTGAAGTAGAAGCGAGCGGTCGTTACTTTTGCATTGTAGAAATCAACATCTGTTGTTCCTGCAGCTAAAGTTTCTTGTGCAACTAGCGCCATGCGAGCCCATAAATAAGCAAGCGTCACATAACCAGAGAAGTAGAGGTAATCGACTGCAGCAGCACCCACTTCTTCAGGGTTTTGCATTGCTTTCATACCAATCTGCATGGTTAAGTCGCCCCATTCTTTGTTTAGCGCAGCAAGCGGCTCAACAAATTCTTTCATGGCAGCGTTGTCTTTGTTAGCTTCAACAAATTTATGGATGATCTTGGTGAAGTCTTTCAACATTGCACCTTGAGTACCCAATACTTTACGGCCTAACAAGTCAATTGCTTGAATTTCAGTCGTACCTTCGTACAAGCAAGAGATACGTGTATCACGTACGATTTGCTCCATACCGTGTTCTGAAATGAAGCCGTGGCCACCAAATACTTGAACACCGTGTTTTGCAGATTCAGAACCTGTTTCAGTCAAGAATGCTTTAGCAATTGGAGTTAATAATGACAAGATATTGTCAGAGAACTTACGTTCTTCTTCAGTTGCACCTTGTTCCACGATATCGGCATGGAAAGACAATAAGTAAACCAGAGCACGACCAGCTTCAGCAAATGATTTTTGCGTAAGCAGCATGTTGCGCACTGCAGGGTGCACGATAATTGGATCTGCTTCTTTTTCAGGTGCTTTAGGGCCTGAAAGTGAACGCATTGCCAAACGGTCTTTTGCGTAAGCAAGTGCACCTTGGAAAGCGCCTTCAGAAGCTGAAAGACCTTGTACAGCAGTACCGATACGTGCAGTGTTCATGAATGTGAACATGCAGTTTAGACCGCGGTTTTCAGGGCCAATCAAGAAGCCTTTTGCGTTATCAAAGTTGATGACACAAGTCGCGTTACCATGGATACCCATTTTGTGTTCAATCGAACCACAACGTACCGCATTGCGCTCACCAATTGAGCCATCAGCATTTACATTGAATTTAGGTACGATGAATAATGAAATACCTTTCGTGCCTTTTGGTGCACCTGGAAGACGAGCAAGTACGATATGGATGATGTTTTCAGCCATGTCGTGTTCACCAGCAGAGATAAAGATTTTCTCGCCAGAAATTGCATAGCTACCGTCTGCTTGTGGTTCAGCTTTAGAGCGGATAATACCTAAGTCAGAACCTGCATGAGATTCTGTTAAGCACATCGTACCTGTCCATTCACCTGAAACAAGTTTAGGTAGGTAAGCGTCTTTTTGTTCTTGTGAACCGTGGTGTTCTAAAGTACGTACAGCACCATGAGATAGACCTGGATACATACCCCAAGCCCAGTTCGATGTACCCACCATTTCTGAAATGATGTTACCTAGTGAAACAGGTAGACCTTGACCGCCATACTGTTCTTCAGCAGACAAAGATGGGAAACCGAGTTCGATATATTTTTGATACGCTTCTTTAAAACCAGTTGGTGTTGTTACAACGCCATCATTCCAAGTACAACCTTCACGGTCGCCGACTTGGTTAAGAGGAGAAAGTTCATTTTCACAGAAGTCAGCAGCAGCTTCTAGATATTGGTCAACCAACTCACGGCTTACGGTATCAGAAAATGCAGGCAATTGTGCATAGTGATCTTCTGCTTTTAAAAGTTCATGCAGAACAAATTGCATATCACGTAAGGGCGCTTTGTATTGTGGCATATCGTTTTCCTCAATACTGGTTTCTACCAGCGTTAGTAATCCTAAATAAACATTTGAACGTGTCTTCAATGACACGTATTGGAATGGTTCTAATCGTGCAACATCTTCTTATTGGGTACAAGCATTTCAGGGCGATTTGTTGGTGACTGTAAAGTCAAAGAAATATCCCTTGAAAATGCTAAGTGCATTGAGTGTAAGCACTTTTGGCTGAAAATGAATGACACAAATAGTCAAAAAGCGTAAAAAGATATGTCCAATAAAAAGGCACTCATGGGAGTGCCTTTTTATACTCAATGATATTGCGAGCTAACTTTGACTTATTTTACTGGTGCTGGCGTCGGGGCAACAGGGGCTTTAGGTTGGAAGCGAACTTCACATTTACCATTGATTTGCTGTTCGCCAACTTTAATCGCAACCGCGCTACCATCAGTCTTGCCTTGGCATGCTTTCATAATCGCTTGTTGCTTCGCTTGGCGTTCTGCTAAACGCTGATCAAATTGTTTAGTCAGCTCTGCACGTTTTGCATCAGTCAGTGGCTCACCGCGTTGCATCTGACCACGCATGTCGCCATGCATTGGACGATGTTCACCACGTGCTTTTTTCATGTCTTGACGGTCTGCGTTGAACACCATGGTACATGTACCATCAATGCTTTTATCGCCAGCTTTTACTTGAACTGTTGAACCTGTAGTCTTGCCATCACAGGCTTTTTGCATCTCTGCAAACACTTGACGTTGCTCTGCACGCATTTGTTTGAAATGTTCACGTTGCTCAGGTGACATACGACGATCTTGATCACTATGATGTTGTTTCATCATACGGCCATGATCGTTATCTTTTGGTGCGGTTGTTGATTGACAAGCCGTCAATGCACCCATGCTCAATACGCTTGCACCGATTAAAGCCATTTTGGTCATTTGTTTCATAGTCTATACCCCACCAGATTAGATATTTTTTTCGATGGTTAAAGATTAAATAATAAAGATGTAGAAACAATGGAGAGTTTTTTAGTTGCGTGTTCGCTACAATAATGAATATAGAAGAAAAATGAGAGTTCTCTTTTGAAAATACGTCGTATCCCGATTGCCCTACGCTTGTTTCTGACTGTGCTGTTGACGACGCTCGTCATCACAACGGTAAGTTTAGGCGTGTTGCATTGGAATATGCAGCGTAATTTCACTAAATATGTAGCCGATGTCGAGATGCAAAAGCTTGACCATGTCATTGAAAATTTAGCCGATGTGTATACGGTTTATCATGATTGGGGCAATGCGATTCAGGCGCAGATTTTGCAAATTGAAGGGCAGGCAGCACCCGATGACTATGATCGTCTCTCTCGGTGGTGGCTACGTCGTCAATATGACATTGCATTGCAGCAGCGCTATTTCCAAGATCATAGTTTGAATGCAACGTCGATGTTGGCGACACCGCAGCAAACGGCGGAACAAAAAACTGAAGAGCTGAAATGGCTGGAACAAAATTTACCGTCTGAGTTTCAACCCTTTGAAGGTTTAAAATTTCCTTTAAGCGCGAATCAAAATGTGTTCCGCCCCAAAGAAGCGAACGCGGATGAAAAAGATAAAGATAAAGATACAGGTCAATCATCTCAAAACAATACCAACAATGGTGGTAAAAAACAGTTTATCCAAATGCCTGACCGCTTGGGCTTGAGTTCGCGTTTATCTTTATATGATGCACAGCGCCAATTTGTCGTGGGTGAACCGACAGATGAACAGATTTCTTATCGTCCGATTATGGTGAATAATCAAATCGTGGGGTATCTAGGACTCAAACCTGTACTCGAGCAAGATGATGCGATCAGTATTAACTTTTTTAGTAAGCAAAAACGTTATTTATTATTGGTTTATGTGCTTAGTTTTATTGCGAGTTTAATTGCTGCACTGTTATTGGCGACCTACTTTAAAAAACCGATTCAGCGTTTGTTAATGGGGACACGTGAGTTAACCAAGGGCAATTATCAACATCAAGTCGCGGTGAACCGTAATGATGAACTCGGCGATTTATCAAATGAATTGAACCAGTTGGCCGTGATTCTCGATCAGCATGAAACGTCACGTCGTCAATGGGTTGCCGATACTTCACATGAATTAAAAACGCCATTGGCGGTGTTGCAGGCTCAAATTGAGGCGATGCAGGACGGTATTCGTAAGCCAACGCCAGAGCATTTTGCTTCAATGCTCAATCAAGTGAGTAGTTTGAAAAAATTGACCAAAGATTTGGCAGATTTGGCACAAGCCGATGCACAGCAGTTGAATTGTTATTTGACCACGCTCAATCCGTGGGATGTAGTGATGCAAGAAGTTGAAAGCTTTAAGCCGAAGTTTGAGCAAGCAGATTTGAAAATTACCGCAACGGGCGAAGGGACTTCATTACAATTAGATATAGACCGTTTTAAACAGATTATGGTCAACTTATTGGGCAACAGTATTCGTTATACGGAAGCCGGTGGTGAAGTGCATGTTCATACTGAGCAAGATGAAACGCAGTGGACCGTGTATGTCGATGACAGCCCATTTGGTCTAACTGATGAACAGTTGGCACGTTTAGGTGAGCGTTTCTATCGCGTGGATGATTCGCGCACGCGTGCCACTGGTGGTACAGGATTAGGATTGGCGTTATCCGTAAAAATAGCTAGAGCATTGGGCGGAGAGTTGAGTTTTGATCATTCTCCATTGGGCGGTTTGCGTTGCAAATTGACATTTCCCAAACAGATGAAACATTAAAAGGAAGCATGCATGAAACATATCATGTTGGTTGAAGATGAAGTGGAACTTGCACAGCTGGTGCGTGATTATCTTGAGGCTGCAGGCTTTGAAGTCAGCATGTTTCATGATGGGCAAGAAGCCTATGAAAGCTTCACTCAACGTAAACCGAGTCTGATGATTTTAGACCTGATGGTGCCCCGTATGGATGGCTTAACCATTTGCCGCAAGGTGCGTGAGCAGTCTGATTTGCCAATTATTATGGTGACTGCACGCACTGAAGAAATTGACCGTGTATTGGGGCTCAATATGGGTGCTGACGATTATGTCTGCAAACCGTTTAGTCCGAAAGAATTGGTGGCACGTGTGCAAGCGGTATTACGTCGTTTAGAACGTAAAGCAGAGCCAGAGGTGAATGATTTATTCCGTATGGACAAAGCACAGCAACGTATTTGGTATCAACAAAAAGCGTTGAGCTTAACGCCAACTGAGTTTCGTTTACTTGAGTTGTTTTTAGAGCATGTAGGGCAGGTGTATTCACGTGCGCAATTGCTTGATCATATTAACCCAGACAGTTTTGAAGTGGCTGACCGTGTGATTGATAGTCATATTAAAAATTTACGTCGTAAGATTTCAGATGCAGCGGAAACTGGCAACCGTCATGAGTGGATTCAAGCCGTGTATGGCGTTGGCTACCGTTTTGAATATCCAGAAGATTAAAACATAGATTGTAAATTCTAAAAGACAGGCTTTGGCCTGTTTTTTTGTACATACCTAGCTAAATTAATTTTAAAAACAAGAAAAACAAAGCAATAAAAACATAAAATGTGAAATTTGCGCATTTAGTGGAAATTGGGTATTATTTTGCTTGAATATTGACCAGTATGTTTGGGCTGGCAGAGTTCAATGTAGAGATAACAATTTTAAAAATGGAAAATTAGAGGGCAGAACAGATGAAAAATATAGCATTTGCAAAAATAATAATGGTCACGGGTGTCTTGGGTTTAACGGCATGTGGTGGTAGTGATCGTGATGAGACAGGAAGCGTACCGTCAGAGCCAGTTGCCGATGCCATGGTACAAAAAAGTGTAGAAGAGCTGACGCTGTTGGATGTAAATAATCTTGCATTAAATGCTGCGTCGATTCAGATTTTAAGTGATGAAGAGTGGCAGAAGGTACAAGCAGGTAGTTTGAAAGCGACAATAAATGAAATCACAGCAGATGATTCTGAACAGTTATTTCCACCGATCAATAGTTTACCGACAGCGACTCATTTTAAAGGTCAAAGTTACCTTGCTAATGCTCAAGGCATCGTTAAGCTGCCTAAATTGGCTGCAGGCACATATTATGTTTTGGTCACTAAAAATGGACAGTCTGCAGTTTCAGCATTCTTGATCCATCCTAAAAATACCAATAAGAGCATTGTGCTGAATGTAGTCCTCAACTGTTTAGATCAAGACTGTCAGACTCTAAGTGATGCGCCAGTCAATGATGCCGTGGTCGGAACATTGTCTGGTCAAGTGATTTTTAAAGGGAAGCCATTGGCGAATGCACAAGTCGCATTATCTGGCGGTGCGGCGACCAATGGCGCATTTGTCAGTGCTTTGACCGATGCCAATGGTTATTTTAGTTTGTCATTTAATGTGAGCAATGATCTGCTTGAAGCATTAAAAAATGCCACGCTCACCATTAGCAGTGCAGGAATTAATACCATTACGAAAAAAGTTACGGTCATTGCTTCTTCTGCATCGGGCTATCAATTTGAAGTGCTGCCTGAAACGACATCTGCAGATGCCATATGGCGTGAAACTTTTGAAGCGGACTCTGCTACTCGCAATGCATGGACAAGGTCACAGCCTAGTGTGGCCAATGTCGATTGGCAGCTGCTCAACAAAGGTCACAATATTCGTAATAATCAAGTGAATCAACGTGTACGCTTAGCGCCGAATGACCAAAGTCAAGGCAAGGTGCCTGAGCCACTGCAAGGTAATACGGCATATTGGTATGGTGATAAAGTAAATGGCAACTTTATTGGCGCTTTAAGTGATTCATCTACGGCTCCAGAGTTTGATGGTGGCACTTCGCAGTATGACAATAGGGGAGAATTGATTTCACCTGTCATTAATCTGAGTCAATATCATGCGCCTTTGAGTTTAAGCTTTAAAACATGGTGGGAAATTGAGTCGGTCAATCCAAATAATCAGGGATTCGACTTGATGAATATTTTAGTTTCTACCGACGGCGGCAATAGCTTTAAGACTTTAGCTCGTTTAAACCCGCTGGCAGATCCATCCTCTGCATATGAGCGCGCGCCGATTCCATACAGTAATTTAGGTTTTAACCTTGCACCAGCTGCTGTTCAGCAAGAAGCAATTTCATTAGATGAATATGCAGGCAAGGCCAATGTTCAGCTGAAATTCCAATTCAGAACAGTCGATCAACTTTATAACGGTTTCCGCGGCTGGATGATTGATGATGTGGTGATTCAGAAAAAAGCCGGAACTTTCCCATTATTTGATGGTGCGAGTTTTGATGAAAATTTAGATGGTTTCTCTCAGGACTATAATGGCGTCGCTGCAAAACAAGCGGGCGTTTTGTTGAAAAGCACGAAGAGTTATGCACGGTGGGCTGACGAGCCACAGCGTAAATAAGCACTTATAGATGTTAATTATCTAAGTTACTGATGTTACGCACGTAAAAGTACTTATGCACTTTTAAAATGATTTTTAAGTCTATTCGACGGAGTCTTACATCTAAGGATTGAATAAAGGGATTAGCCTTCGGCTGGAGGTACTTTTGTTTCGGCAAAAGTACCCAAAACCATTGTCATCCGCAAAACTCGTTCACTACCGTCAAATTATTCAAAGCATCGCAAAAACATTTTTGATTAGAAGTAGTCCTGTCTCAAACACTTGCGGATGACGTTACCGCGTATCGCTGTTTTATTTGAATCAAATTGCACTTCTGGTGTTACTGCGTAACATCAGTAAGTTACATATAAGTGATCAATCACTGCGGATTCGCTTTTAAAACAGCGCTCAATTGGGCGCTGTTTTTATGATGTAGGGCATATTGCTGTGTGATGAAGCCTCAAAAATATTCAATAAAAGTATAAATTTGAAAAAAATAGGCAAAAGATTGTCTTGACCTAAGTTATTTAAACCAATCAATAAAACTTTACATTTGATGCTCATCTGATCTGTAAAAATACCTTTAAGTTAAAATTGTTGGATATCAAGATGTAGTTCTTAGCGGATGCACAGGCTACAATCCACTTTTTTATAAGATGAGAACATGTTGTGAGCAGCGAAATGCCTCAACTACAGCGCCGATTAAAGAACCGCCATATTCAGCTGATTGCTATGGGCGGGGCGATTGGTACAGGGCTATTTTTAGGTTCTGCGCATATTATTGAGTCTGCAGGGCCATCGATTATTTTGGGCTATTTGATTGGTGGCTTGATTGCTTTTCTGATTATGCGCCAGTTGGGTGAGATGATTGTACAAGAGCCAGTCACAGGTTCATTCAGTCATTTTGCTTTTAAATATTGGGGCAAGTTTTCGGGCTTTTTAACGGGCTGGAACTACTGGATTCTGTATATTTTAGTGGTGATGACCGAGCTGACCGCGATAGGCAAATATGTCAATTATTGGTGGCCACATGTGCCTGCTTGGGTTTCAGTTCTGGTGTTTTTTATGGTGATTACCCTTGCCAATTTAGCCAATGTCAAACTGTATGCAGAATCTGAATTTTGGCTGTCGATGATTAAGGTTGTGGCGATTGTTGCTATGATTGTTTTTGGTGTATATCTGCTACTTACAGCAGGCGCAGACTCTACGGCTTCGATTAGTAATTTATGGGTACATGGCGGCTTTTTTCCGCATGGCTTTGATGGCCTATTTTATATGCTGGCCTTTATGATGTTTGCTTTTGGTGGCATTGAGCTGATCAGCATGGCGGCGGCTGAAACTGAAAATCCAGATCAAAACATTCCCAAAGCCGTAAATCAAACGGTGATCCGCGTGTTCTTATTTTATATCTGTTCTTTGGCGGTACTGCTGTCGCTAGTGCCGTGGAATCAGTTGAAACTTGGTGGTTTGGATCATAGTCCTTTTGTGATGATTTTTAATCAGATGGGGATTGATTGGGCAGCGCATTTGCTGAATTTTATTATTTTGACGGCATCCGTTTCGGTCTGTAATAGCGGTATGTATGCCAATAGCCGCATGCTGCTCGGTTTGGCAGAACAGGGCAATGCGCCAAAAACGTTTAAACAGGTAAATAAACACGGCACGCCGATTGCCGCGGTTTTATTTTCTGCTTTGCTGATTTTTGGTTGCGTGCTGCTGAATTATTTCTTGCCTGAAAAAGCCTTAAGTTACCTGATTTATATCGTGGTGAGTGCTGCGGTGCTGAATTGGATGTTAATCAGCTTGATTCATTTGAAGTTTAGAAAAGCGATGCAGCAGCAGGGTATACAGACCAAGTTTCCTGCTTTATTTGCACCGTTTACCAACTACTTTGTCTTAGTGTTCATGCTGATGATTTTGTACATCATGTGGAATCAGGGCTTTATGCTATCGGTGTTGATGCAGCCGCTATGGATTTTACTGCTGTATGTGCTGTTTAAAGTGATGCAAGCAAAGAAGGTTTAATACCATGAAGGCTTAGGGAAGAGCCTTTTGAAGTTTTAAATTCTTGGTTTAAAGTTGTTTAACAACGATTTTGAAAGAGTTTTATTAAATTGCTTGAATTAATAATTTGGTTTATTTAAGTAATTAAAATGTAAGTTAAAATATGTGATTTGTGTTGATTTTAGAATCAATAAATTTCATTTATTTTCTTGAATGATAAGTAAAATGAATAATTTATCAATTAACTCTCCTAATTCTCGCTGGGTTAAATCTTAGTTTTACTTTGGTTGCTTTAAGTTTCTTTGGGCTATCAAAGGAGCTTGCTTTAGCAGGAGTTTCAAGTACTTTAGGATTCTTATGTTTTTGGTGTCTGTGGAGTCAAATGACGGGGGGAATCTATCAAGAATTTTTTAAAGTGGATGATCAAGTGGCGAGTAAGTCTTATACCTATTTAACACTCATTGCTACTCATGAATTTCATGATGATCGATTTATTACCTAATGGATGGTAATAAAAATGAAGCATACTACATTAAGTCTATTTATTTATTTGAATTATATTAAAATATTTAATAATGGAAGCAGAAAAGATTTTAAATTTTAGTTTTAAATTCACCTAAATGACTTCAAAAAATTAAAGTCATTTAGGCGTACTTTCACTTTTTATGGATTGAGGGCTTCTTTAAACATTGGAACTAAAAGCTTATTTCCATATTCACTTAAGTGATTACCATCACGATAAATCGGGCGTCCTTTATACTCAGAAATACATTCATTTCCTTTACATAGATGTAATGCAGGGTCTAAGACTTTGGCCTGACATTGCTCTGCACTTTCTTGAATAATTTTGCGAATCTCTCCTGATCTTTTTAAATATGTGTCGTGTGAAATAAATATTTTTTCATTACGCTTGTAGAATACATTCTTAATGATTCTTTGCGGTAAATTGAAACCAACTTCTGGAATGGGTTGCACGATATAAACAGGATTGGTCTTAGAGGTCTGACACAAAACTTCAGTTAGATTCTTTTGAAATGAAATCATTCGATTCTTTTGAGTGATGTTTGGATTATCATCAAAATAAACAATAGGTTTAGAACTCTTAGCATCCATGATATCAGGGTCATTTTCTCCAATTAAATAGCTTGGGTACCTTGCAATGAAAACCATTGGAATATTTTCATATTTTTTGGATGCAATTAAGTTTAAGCGTTTCTGATTAATTTCTGGGCAAGGACTTTTATCTTTGTAAAACTGTAGATTGGGAATAAATGGGCAGGCAGAAGTTGTAAATGAAATGATACCGTCAGCTTTCAAATTAAAAGTGGTTGCCACAGAGGTGGTCATTGCATCAGCATGGCTATCTCCAATAACAATGGCTTTAATTTTAGTTGGGTTTCCTATAATACATTCATGCAACTCTTGTTGGTCACAATCATAAGGATTGGTATTATTGATTTCTTCATTTGCGATTTTAGCTACTTCTGGAAGTCGAGAATCGACACCATCATTAGATTTGATGAAATGGCCGACGCCTAAAAGGAATAAAGCGAGATAAATTGCTTTCACTTTATAAAGCTTTTTCCAAGATGAATAGCGTGGGAAATGAATCTTTTCAATAGCGTGATAACTTAAGACGCCACATAAAATTGACAGAGGGATTCCGTATATCCACCAATTTTCGAGGCCAAGATAGAAACCCAAAACAACCAAGGGCCAATGCCAGACATAAATTGAATATGACCATTTTCCAACGTGGTTAAAAATTGGATTATTAATCAATATATTTTGCTGATGATTACTCACAATAATTAAATAAGCACCAAATACAGGAATAAGGGCCATATAACCCGGCCAAAGTGTTTCACTAGATATAAAGATATACGATGCTAGAATCAGAACGAGTCCTAAGCATTGTGTCATGAGCTGTGATTTTTTGTTTTTTAGTGACCAAGGATAGAGGAATGCTAAACCACCTATGAGCATTTCCCATGCGCGACTTGTTAGTAGAAAATAGGCAGTTTTGCTGTCTTTATAGGTTGCAAAAATACAATAAATAAAGCTGACTAAAAAGAGCAAAAACACCACGCGTTTTAAATTATGAAGGTTTAAATATTTTTTTAAAAACAAAATGATAAGTGGAAAAACAATATAAAATTGCCATTCAACAGACAAAGACCATGTGTGTAATAACCATTTTGTGTGTTCAGCAGTATCAAAATAGCCACTGCCTTTTGAAAAAAGAATATTGGAAATAAAGAAAGAGCTTTTTTCGACTTGTCGTCCTAAATCCTTGTAATCAACTGGTGCTAAATAGAACCAGCCAAATATGACTAAAATGATAGACATTGTGGCTAAAACAGGAATAATTCGGTTTGCACGCGCTGTATAAAATTTAAATAGATTAAATGTGTTTTTTTCTATGCCATTAAAAATAATGGCGGTCATCAAGAAGCCTGAGATGACAAAGAAAACATCGACGCCTGCGAAGCCGCCGGTTAGCCATTGTGGATTAAAGTGAAATAGTACAACGGCCAATACGGCTATGGCCCGTAATCCATTGATATCGTGTCTGAATTGCATAAATAAAATAGCTAATCATTTAATTTTGGATGATTCTAACTTTAATTGGAGAGTGATCGATTAAAATTTCCATTTTTTTAATTTTTTGTTCAAAACAGGCAGACTGTTTTCCAATTTGATTTGAAATGATTTTAGATCAGTGAGGTGCTGTTTTTATTTTGAGTTTTGAATTAGAAAATAATAGTTAAAAATTAAGCTATAGACGTTGGAGGAGCTCAATCCTCTGCCGCTGTCCTTTGTTTAACTTCGATACCACCAATTCATAAGAGTTCAGCACCAAATCTTGCAGAAGTTCTTCTTCTAATTCTTCATCTGTAAAAACAGAAATCCAATGCTGCTTATTCATATGCCAGCCCGCACGAATAAAGGGATAAATATCTCTGAGCATTGAGCCATTGTCTGGCAGCACCTTTAAGTTGATGGCCGCTTTGCCTTCCAAATGAAAACTCAGCATAAAGACCTTCTCCATCACTTTAAACACATCACAGCCTTCACCAAAAGGCTGGCTACAGGTGGTTTCAGGCAGGGCTAAGGCCGACTTAGCAGCTACAGTGTGTAATGCAATCATAGGGGATAACCTAAAAATAAGCCTGAGTTTTAAAGCCTAGGGACGAATATGTATAACGGTATCATTATTCACCAATTGCCAAATTTCATCCATATCAATATTACGCACAGCAATGCAGCCCCAAGTCCAATCTTTTTGTGGGAAATAAGTCATCAGTTGTGGTGCAGCTTTCATTTGTAAACTGGTTGCCGAACCATGAATCATAATGTCACCACCTGCAGAAACACCTAAATCTTTAGCCTTTTGTTTATCGGTCGCATTGGGGTAAGAGATATGCAAAGACTTATAAAATGAACTTCGCGGATTGCGCCAATCAATCATATAGCTGCCTTCAGGCGTTTTGCCATCACCTTCTTGAACTTTATGTCCAAGCGGTTGAAAACCCAGACGCATCGGGTAACGCCGAATGACTTGATCCTGATGTTTTAATTCCAAATAACGCTGAGCCTTATGTACCTGAATATTGTCGATCGGCGTTTCTGTGCGAATTTTTTGAATTTGTAAATCGCTTAATTCAGGTGGAAAGGCCAGTGCATTGGTAGGTGTAGGTAAATATTTTTCAAATTTTTGATAGGCAAAGCAGGCAGCAACAATGCAGACGAGGATAGCGAAACTAAAGATCGTGATATTTTTTCTTGTCATTGTAATGTAGAGAATGAGCTGCCTTCACAGCTCATCCATTTCGGCATTGTGGATAATGTCTAAATTATCCACAATTTTGATCCGAGTGAAATGTGGATTTGTGGATAAATGTTTATGAAGAACAGCTGACCATTACTTCAGGCACATCACTTGGCAAGGGGCCTAAATCTTCAGTTTTTTCTAGGTCAGGCTGTTTAGTAAATGGCTGACTGAGCAATGTAAATAAACGTTCTACCTCTGAAAAATCATTGCGTTCAGCTAGCTCAATCGCCTTTTGCGCCATATGGTTGCGCAAAATATATTGCGGATTAGCTTGTGCCATTTCAGCATCTAAAGCATCGGTGTCCTGATGCGCACGGATGCTTTCATACTGTGCCAAGAAACTTTCAAAGGCGCGGCGGTCAAGGGAGTCATCTTTAATGGCTTCATATTCATGATTTTGCAGACGGATAAAGCTTTGCGTGTAATCTAGCTGTTCAGTTTGCAGAATGCGTAAAAAGGCCATGGCGCAGTCGAAGCTGTCTTTATGAAAACTCGGCAGCCCCATTTTTTGGCTTAAGCCCAATTTATAATGTTCCAAGAAGGTCAGTTCAAAATGCTCTAAGCATTTGGCTAGATCGTCTTTCCACTGTTCTTTGTCATAATCTGAAGGGCAGAGCGGAACGAGATTATTCAGCCATTGCCATAAATTCCAATGCCCGATACTTGGCTGCTGTTGATAGGTATAGCGGCCTTGGTAGTCCGAATGGTTGTTAATCCAATTTGGACGGAAGCGCTCCATAAAGCCATAAGGGCCGAAGTCCAATGTTGAACCGGTAATATTCAGGTTGTCGGTATTCATCACGCCATGCGCAAAGCCAATCAGCTGCCATTTGGCAATCATCACTGCGGTACGCTGAATGACTTGAGTGGCAAAAGCTAAAATAGGTTGTTCGGCATTCAAGCATTCAGGGTAGTGCCACTCAATACATTTTTGCGTGAATTCAGTTAGTAAATCACCCTGATATTGATTGATCCATTCAAAATGTCCCAATCGGATATGACAGTCAGATGTACGCAGCATCATCGCGCCGAGCTCGAGTTTTTCGCGCTGTACACCTTGCTCAGAACTGGTAAAACCCACCGCATTGCTGGATGCAACGCCTAGGTTGTTCAGCGCATGTCCTGCCAAATATTCACGAATGGTCGAGCGCAGCACTGCACGTCCATCGCCCATGCGTGAATAAGGCGTAGAGCCGGCACCTTTAAGGTGCAGGTCAATGGTTTGCCCATGTTTATCGATGATTTGCCCAATCAATAAGCCGCGTCCATCGCCCAATTGGCCGGCCCATTGTCCAAACTGGTGACCTGCATAGACCATGGCCAAAGGTTCAAATTCAGCAAAGGTTTTTTGACCGCTGCAGATTTCAACCCAAGCCTGTTTATCTGTCTCAGACCATTGCAGCTCATCTGCAAGAGCCGCATTAAAATGCCCAGCTTTTGTGCCTTTTAAGGGTACAGGCTGTTGATGGTGGTACAGGCGAGGTGGCAGAGTGTTATAGCGGGCATTGAACTGCATAATGATCTTTAAAAAATTCAAGTTATGTTGGAACTATAGCAAAGACCAGATAGAAAAACTGTAGCTTGAAATCAATAAAGCCTCCACAAGGGAGGCTTTATTGATTTCAAGGTTTAAAAGAATTAAGCGGTTTTCTTTTTCAAATTACGCATCAATTGATTCAATGCTTCACGGTGCTGTGACAAACGCTGTTCAACTTGTAGGAATTCAAGTTTGAGTTTGTCATCCATCTGATGAATTTTTTCAGCAACTGCAGTTTTCTTCGCTTGAATTTCCTGTTCTTTTAATTTTGCCCAGTCATTCAAAGTTTGCGAAAACGCATCATATTCTTGAGAAATACGTTGCTTAGCGGTCGCAATATCATCGGTCATGTTGAGACCATAGATCGCAAGGTCTTGTTCCGCATACTTGAACTTCATAGCCAACTCAGCTTTTTTAATATTAAAGCTAGGAATACGGCGTAAATTTTTGGCAAGGCCTAATTTAGAGCAGCTCCAAATTAACCATTTTGTTGGATCGTATTGCCACCATTTCACACCATTACGGTAGTCGTATTGGAAAATGTGGTGATAGTTATGATAACCCTCACCCCAAGTAGCAATAGCGAGCCAGAAGTTATCACGCGCGGTATTTTCGTCAGTATACGGACGTTTACCCCACATGTGGCACAGTGAGTTAATAAAGAACGTCACATGATGGCTCAAGATTAGACGCATTAAACCGCCCAATAATAGAACGCCCCACATGTCGCCAACAGCCCAACCAATTGGCACTAAAATCGCTGCATGCACAGCAATCACCAGTGGAATGTAGTATTTATCTTGGAACAAAACGACTTTATCTTTTAAAAGATCTGGCGCGTTTTTGTAGTTCGGTTCTGCTGCTGGATAATCACGAAGCATCCACCCGATATGGGCATACCAGAAACCACGATTAATCGAGTATGGATCTTGGTCAATATCGTCTACATGACGGTGATGTGTACGGTGACCTGAAGCCCAGAACAAAATACTGTTCTGAACAGCAAAAGTACCCATGAGCATTAAAATGATTTTTAAAGGCAAGGTTGCTTCATAAGCACGGTGTGCCCATAAGCGGTGATAACCTGCGGTAATACCTAAACTGCTGACACCCAGTAAAACAAACATACTGATCCAAGCAGCGGCACTAAAATCATGATTAATGGCATATAACGGAATTGCAATAACTGCGACAATAGGTAAAAACACCAATGCAAAAATAGCAATCCAGTTCATTGGGGCTTTGGGTAGGGGAGCATTCATCTCCAACAGCACTCCTGAAACCTTGGGAGGTATAGATAGGACTAATCCCATTAATTTTTTAAGGGATTTTAAACGTACAGAATAGTAGCACGGGAAAACCCGTTTTCACCACTGTTATTGTACAGTTGTATTGTTCTAAACAGTAACATAATACGACTGAAGTTATTTGACTTTTTGTGGGGTAAAAAAGATGCTAAAAAAACAGCAAAATCGTCAAAATAATCCGCAATTTTTTGTCAAACACTGTATCTGTGGCGGCTTTCTGATCAGTTGTCTAGGACTCATGGCCTGTCAAAGTTCTCCGACGCAGAAGGTGACTACAAAGTCACAAGGGAAGTCACATGGCAGCAGCGTTGAGCAGCCATTAAAAGTCATTCGAGTAAATGATGGGATACAAGATATTCCATGGACGATTGTGCAAATTGCAGGGCAAAAAGCCAAGTTCTTTCATCATCAACCTTATTTGCAGTTCAGTTCACAATTTCGCCAAATTCAAGGCAATACGGGATGTAATAACATCAGTGGCACTTATGTGATTGATACCTTAAAACACAGCATTGATTTGAATGCGCGAGCAGGCTATTTCAGTTGTGATTCGGCTTTGGCTCAAGAGGCTGAACTTTCAGATGCATTGCAAGCCGCAACACAGTTTCAAATTCAAGCGAAACAGATGACAATGCAAAACAGTCGGGGTCAAACCGTGTTGGTTTTAGAACGAAAATAGGCCAGTTGAAAAAGCCACGTGTTGATCGAAGACTGAATTACATAAAACTAGGGGAATAAAGCAGCATTAAAAATGCTGCATCATTAATTTAGGATAGTCGGTAATTAAGCCGTTAATGCCCCAATCTTTAAGTTGTTTAGCACGATCAACGTCGTTGACAGTCCATACGCTCACATTTAATTTTGCCTGCTGCGTGGCCTGAATAATGTCTGAATTGGCGAGTTGGTTCATCCAACCGATTTGGATACAACCTAATTCAAGTGCTTGTTCAATCGCTTTAAATTTTACGTCCGTTTCAACCAGTAGCCCGCGTTTGAAACCGGATTTTTTTTGTTGCAAAGCAAGATGAATTTTAGGGTCAAAACTGGTGATCACCGCGGAATGTTCGAAACCTTGGAGCTGTTGTTCCAAGGTTTCAGTCAGCGCTTCTGCTTCAGTCTGTGTCTTCACTGCTTTCACTTCGACTTCAATATGATCGAAGTTATGAATAATTTTGAGCGTTTGTTCGAGCAGTGGCGTCGGCTCAACTTTATTCCATTCTGACCATGTCACTGCATGGTTATACGGTTCTAGTTCAGAACTTTCGCATTCATAAAGATACTTATCTTGGCCGGTGGTACGGATGAATTGATCGTCATGCATCACAATTAAGGCGCGATCTTTTAGCTGTCGCACATCAAATTCAACTGAGCGTATGCCTAAATCTTGAATATATTGGAAACCACCTAGGGTATTTTCAGGTGCTTCACCACGAGCGCCACGGTGACCGATTATGCGCATACGAGGCCTACAAAAAAGGATGTTAAGAACATAATGTCCTGTAAGAATGACAGGGAGATGACACTGTTATTTTGATCCGATCATCCTGAAATACAAGAATGATCGGACGAAATGTTTCGATTTATTTCAATGTAAAATAGACTTTTAATTGGTCAAAGGATTTGAGCAATTTTTGAATCCAAAAATTATTGATCAATCGTGTCGTTAATATTTTTCTGCCACAGCACCTCAGAACCACCTTCAGCGCGTTGTAATGTACGCGATGCGACAAATAACCAGTCAGAGAGTCGGTTAAGTAGCTGCAATGACGGTGCTTGAATGTTCTGGTCACGGTTATGTACAGCCATTAAACGACGTTCTGCACGGCGGCAAACTGCACGCGCTTGATGGGCAAAGCTGCACACCAATGTTCCTGATGGCAGGATAAAGTCTTTGAGCATTGGCAGTGCTTCATTCATACGGTCAATGTCATTTTCCAAAAACTCAATTGACACAGGTTGTACCAAGTTGAAGTTTGGAATGCAAACTTCACCGCCAAGGTCGAATAACCAATGCTGAATCAGGCTGAGCGATTTATCCCAAGCCGCTTTGTCTTCAATACTGCTTAGTGCGATGTGCGAACGCAGAATACCAATGCTTGAATTGAGTTCATCGACATCTCCTAAGGCTTCAATACGTAAATCATCTTTGGCTACGCGTGATCCGTCGCCAAGACCTGTCGTACCTGAATCGCCTGTGCGGGTATAAATTTTACTTAAGCGGTGGCCCATTTTAATTGTCCATTTTTTGATTAAAAGTTGAATAAATCAGTGTGAAATTAATATCTAACTGTGATGCCAAAGGAAGCCAAACGGCCGCCATTTAAATAGAATTTGCCGTCGAAATTGCCAGCAGAAGCCGTTTTATATTGAACATCGCCGACATTTTGAATATTGGCAAAGAAGCGCAGTTGCTCGTTGGGTTGGTAATAACTATTGAAATCAATCTGAGCATGTCCAGGGATCACATCCTCATCATAATTACTGCTGTCTGAATGGCTGTTCGCACTCAGTGTTGTTGACAGCCCATAATGTTCATCAGCCCAACCAGCTGACAATGCCAGTTTTTGACGTGGGCGGCGGCTCAAATCCAAACCTGTTTTATCATTTTTTGCTTGATTGTAGCTATAACTGGCCTTTGTAAAAAATGCCTCATTGCTCCAATTCACATAGACTTCTGAACCTTGAATGGTCACTGCATCAATATTGGCAAACTTCCAGTTATTGTTGGGATCAGAATCAATAAGGTTATCAATTTCAGTTCTGTAGATAGACAAACCAGTTTTTAGTTGTGGTGTCATTTGTAGGTCTAGCCCAATTTCATAGGATTGACTTTCTTCGGGTTTTAAGTCAGGGTTTGCATAGTCGCCATAATATAAGTCGTTCATGGTTGGCGCTTTAAATGCTGTACCAATATTGGCATAGCTACTAAACAACGGCGTGAAAAAATAACGCGCAGCAACTTGTCCGACCGTGTGTTGACCATATTTTTCATGGTCTTCACGACGAATACCCGCTTGAGTTTTTAATTTATCAGTTTGATATTGGTGCTGTAGATAATAACCCGTACTGTTTAAGTCTTGATGAAAAGACTCTGCAGTTTTTAGCGTTGATGTTTCTAGCTGCCGATGGGTGATGCCTGCAATGATGTTCTGAGACGGCGTCATTTGCTGTTTTGCGGTCAGTTCATATTCAGTGGATTCATAATGGGTCTGTTCAAAGATTTTGAGCTGTTCCAACTCATCTTTAAAATAAGACACGCGAGCATTCAGGGTCAGCTGATCTGTGGGGTTGAAGTGTGACTTCAGGGTTGCAATTTGATTTTTAAAATCTTGCGACTTTTGCTCATATTGCAGTGAATTCCAGCTGTATTGCTCATATTGAGCATTACCTTGGTTTTCAGAATAATCCAATGAAGTGCCAAAGCGTGTTTCTTCATAGCCAAATTTGGTAGACACGCCTTTTTGATTAAAGCTAGAAGCTCTGGCATTTTCATGTTCATGAATCAATGTGCCGTCGGTTTCTAAACGCTGTCCACGAATTTGCGCATAAAAACCTTGCTTGGCTAGGTCTACCCCGACAGTACTTTTATAGGTTTGATTTCCACCTATTTCAGCGCTGATAAAAGCTGCATTTTTTTCAGGGGTTTTGCTAATGATTTGTACCACACCACCAATGGCATTGGTGCCATAAAGGACAGATGCTGGGCCTTTTAAAACCTCAATCTGCTTAATGTCTGTGGTATCTATAAAATTATTTGGCGCTAAACCGCTGGCATCATTATTTAAACGGACACCGTCACGCAATACCAAAGTGTGGTCTGACTCTGTGCCACGTAAAAAAAATGAAGCTTGTTGTCCATAGCCACCCAGCTGCACCATATTGATAGAAGCATCACTCATTAATAAATGTGGAAATGATGCAATTGGTGATTGATCTATGAGCGACTCATCAATAATGGAAATACGTGCTGGCACATTTTCTAATTTTTCTTGTGAGCGTGTTGCAGTCACCACAATGGTATCCATTGTTGGTTGAGCAATGCGCGATTCATTTGCAAAACAAGATGTAGAAAAAGCCCAAGCGGCAGCAATGCCTGTAGCGAGTGCTGTAGGGCGAGCTAAAGTTGACATGCGATGCTCCATACATTTACCCCACGTAAATGATTGAGTGATAGAACACAGTGAGCAGGTATCGGACTGGCAAATTTACTTTTGCGCACCGTTGCGGGGGCAGTGTTGTGGAAACTTCCCATGCCAACTGTTGTGAATGGCTTAAGTATAGTGAACTCCGATTATTCGAACAATCGAAACTATGGGGTATTTGAAGATAGGTACATATACAGCTTGACTTGCTGTGGAGCAGAAATTAATCTGCCTGCGCTTCAGGTGCTTTCTTAATTGAGAAGTGAAACTGGGAAGTCAGTCCAGCAGTATAGAGCTGTTGTTATCTGACACTGCCCCCGCAACGGTGAATCGTTATTCATAACGTAAGTCCGGAGACCGGCCTGATGCAGACCTATTCATAATGCGGCGGGCGTTATAGCGGGATTGCATGCTTTTGTCTGAAAAATGGCAAGCCTTGTCTTACCCCAAAACCGCCTCGCGTTATCCAACTTTTATTTCGCACGGGCGGTGCGATCGGGGAATACAGCATGCATTCTTTCTCTAAGACTCTTATCGGGTCGCTTTTTGTTTTATCTCCACTTTCTGCGGCCATGGCAGAAGACCAAGTTCATCAACTTCCAGTCATTACCAACACCGTTGCCAATATTGTTGAGCAAGACTCACAAAAAACTTTGGCAGCAGTGACCGTGATTAGCCGTGAAGAAATTGAACGTAAGCAATTTAATTCATTACAAGACTTATTACGTACTGTGCCGGGCGTCACGTATAGCAATACTGGCGGTTTAGGTAAAGTTACCAGTGTTTCAATTCGCGGTACGGGTAATCGCCATGCATTGGTCTTGGTGGATGGTCAAAAGGTAGGTTCAGCAACGCTTGGTGAAACGGCTTTTGAACACTTCCCAATTGATCAGATTGAGCGTGTCGAAGTTCTGCGTGGTCCGCGTTCTAGCTTGTATGGTTCAGAAGCGATTGGCGGTGTAATTCAAATCTTTACCCGTAAAGGCACGCAAAACGGCATAAAACCATTTGCATCTTTTACCTATGGTTCGCATGAAACGTATCAAGGGAATGTTGGTTTAAATATTCGCCAAAATGATACTTGGGCAACACTGAATGTTGCAGGAACAAAAACTCAAGGCATTGATGCGACAAATATTGCGGAGCCTTATGACCTTGATAAAGATGGCTATGAAAACAAGTCAGCATCTTTACGTATGGGGCATAAATTCAATGATCAGTTTGATATTGATGCAAGTGTTTTAGTTGTTGATGGTGAAAATGAATATGATAATAGGGATGACTGGGGTTCTCCTTATATTGATGCAAACAATGTGCATAGTAAAATCGAGCAAAATGTTTACAGTATTGGTGCAACCTACAAGCCATTTGATGTGTGGACTACAGGGTTAAAGTTAGGGCGTTCTGAAGATAAATTAGATAGTCGTGATGCAAATCCATCGGTCATTAACACACAGCGTGATAGCTTATCATGGCTGAATACACTGAACTTTAATAAGCAAAATACCTTGATGCTTGGTTTTGATTACCAGAATGATGAAGTGTCAGGTACGAAAGCTTATGCCGTTAAAGAGCGGGATAACAAAGCTTACTTTGCACAATATCTAGGTTCATTTGGCAGCTTTGATGTGCAAGGTGCAGTTCGTCAGGATGATAACGAACAATTTGGCAACCATACGACTGGTAGTGCGACTTTGGGATATCGCTTTAATGATACTGTACAAAGTTATGTCAGTTATGGCACCGCATTTAAAGCCCCGACATTCAATGATTTGTATTGGCCAGGAAGTGAAAATCCTACATTAGTGCCAGAAGAATCTGAAAACTATGAAATTGGGTTCAAAGGTGTGATCAGCAATGTTCAATGGGAGCTAAACGGTTTCTATAATGAAATTGAAAATATGATCGCATGGGCACCAAATGCAACGGGGAACTATGTTCCAAGCAATATAGATAATGCAAAAATTAAAGGTGCTGAATTATCATTCACTCAGCAATTAAATGATTTTGTTTGGAATGTGAATTATGCATATCAAGAACCTGAAAACGAGACAGCAGGACTTCATGGCAAGCAGTTGTTTTTAAAACCAAAGCAAATCTTTAATGCTTCAGCAGATTATACAATGGATAAGTGGACTGTCGGTGCTTCAGTTCATGCAGAAGATAAGCGTTATACTAATGCTACAAATACTGCTGAATTGGGCTCTTTTGCCACAGTGGATACGCGAGTAACTTATCAAGCCACGCCTGAATTCAGTGTTCAAGCCAAACTTGCCAATATATTTGATAAAGAATATTCGACCAACTACAGCAATAGCACTTTATTTAATCAAGATGGTCGCACTGCTTGGGTAACCTTGCGTTATGCCATGAAATAAGTATCAAGCCTTCTTAAAAAAAAGCCCTGATTGATCAGGGCTTTTTAAATTCTGCTGAATGATGCTGAAAATCCACGCAATACTTGAAAATTGCATTACAATGATTCGCCCTTATATTTATAGATAGGCTATGAATAGGGCGGAGTTAGAGCCACAATAATATGCGAACCCGTGCCAAAATTTGCGGAATCACACGTATTGATGATATCCAGTCCGTTGTTCATGCAGGGGCTGATGCCATTGGATTTGTATTTTTTCCACCAAGTCCGCGCAGTGTAACGGCAGTGCAGGCCGCTGAACTGATTCAGCATGTGCCGCCGTATGTGCAGACAGTGGGTTTATTCGTGAATGCATCGGCTGCAGACATACAGAATATTTTAAAAATTTCACCTGTAGACATCCTGCAATTTCATGGCGATGAAAGCCCTGAACAGTGCCAAACAATTGCGCAGACCGTTGGACGCCGCTGGTACAAAGCCATTCAGGTCAAGCCTGATTTAGATGTGATTAGCAAGATTCAAGCCTTTCAAGAAGCAGGGGCAAGTGCCGTACTATTAGATGCATGGCATCCAGAGCTGAAAGGCGGTACAGGGCATAGCTTTGACTGGGCACAGTTTCCAAAACTCGATATTCCTTTAATTTTGGCGGGCGGTTTAAAGCCTGACAATATTGAAGAAGCGATTCAAACCACAGGTGCTTACGCCGTAGATGTGAGTGGTGGTGTAGAATCGGCAAAAGGTATTAAAGACCAACAACTCATAGAACGCTTTATGCAAGGAGTCCATCGTGGATCAGCAAAATAAGATTGACTATACCCAATTCCCTGACGCACTAGGGCATTTCGGTATTCATGGCGGGCGTTTTGTGTCAGAAACTCTAATGGCAGCACTTGAGGACTTAGAAAAACTCTATTTCCGCATGAAAGATGATGCTCAGTTTTTGGCAGAATTCGACCGTGACTTGGCGTATTACGTCGGTCGTCCTAGTCCTTTGTATTATGCTGAGCGATGGTCGAAAGAGTTGGGTGGTGCGCAAATTTATTTAAAACGTGAAGACCTGAACCATACAGGTTCACATAAAGTGAATAACACCATTGGTCAGGCTTTGCTGGCTAAACTTTCAGGAAAAAAACGTATTATTGCGGAAACAGGCGCAGGTCAGCACGGTGTAGCAACGGCAACGATTGCTGCGCGTTTAGGCCTTGAATGCGTGGTGTTCATGGGTGCAGAAGACGTAAAACGTCAAGCCATGAATGTGTACCGTATGCGTTTGCTTGGCGCGACAGTTGTATCTGTAGAAAGCGGTTCAAAAACATTGAAAGATGCCATGAACGAGGCGATGCGTGACTGGGTCACAAACGTAGATTCAACTTACTACGTGATTGGTACAGTTGCAGGACCGCATCCATATCCGCAATTGGTTCGTGACTTCCAATCGATCATTGGTCGTGAAGCGCGTAAACAAATTCAGGAACAAGCAGGCCGTTTACCGGATGCGCTTGTTGCATGTGTGGGCGGCGGTTCAAATGCAATGGGCTTGTTCTACCCATTCTTAAATGATGAAGATGTGAAAATGTACGGTGTCGAAGCTGCAGGCTACGGCATTGAAACAGGCAAACACTCTGCACCACTCAATGCAGGGCATGTCGGTGTACTTCACGGTAACCGTACTTACCTGATGTCAGATGATCAAGGTCAGATCATTGAAACACATTCAATTTCAGCAGGTTTGGATTACCCTGGTGTAGGACCAGAACACAGTTTCTTGAAAGATATGAACCGTGTTGAATATGTGCCGATCAATGATACTGAAGCGTTGCAAGGCTTCCGTGATTTAACGCATATTGAAGGTATTATCCCTGCGTTAGAAAGCTCACATGCCATGGCTTATGTGACGAAACTTGCGCCGACGATGGACAAAGACCAAATCATTATTGCAACAGTGTCAGGCCGTGGCGATAAAGACTTAATGACTGTTGCCCGCATTGATGGCGTGGAAATGGTTGAGATGTAAAATCTCCCCCAACCCCTCTTTAATAAAGAGGGGAAAAGCCCTCCTTTGTTAAAGGTGAGGATTTCAGAATGTATTCTGAATCCGCAAGGGGAGGATTAAAAAAAATCGCGCAGAAGTAATTCCGCGCGATTTTTTCTTGCTGAAAATTTTATTGAGGCAAATCACTATAAAATAGATGCAGAATAAAAGTGTGAAATAAATCACAATACTGTGGAAATTTTATTGCTTTAGAAAGACTTTATAACAATGACATTTACCCAATTGGTTCGTGCAGAATCCTTTCCAACCCATATTTCTTGGCAATGGCGTGATACTTTTGCGCTGTGTATTCTTCCGCTGATCTTGCTCAACAGTTATGTCTTAGACCAATTTTTTGGTGTTTCAGCTCAGGTCGCTTTGGGTGATTCGATCTTTCGCGGTATTTTATTTATTGCCGTGTGTTGGCTCTATAAAACGATGCTATATACGCACTGGCAAAAGTATAAGCAGGCCTTTTGGCGCTCAAGTCTGTTGGTGGTTGTTGGTGCAGTCGCTTTACAAGTAGTGATTTCTTTTACACGCAGTCTGTTGCCCGTTGGTGAGAACATTGAAAAAGAATCGACCATTGATCCCAATACGATTGCGTTTTTTAGCTTGCTGATCATCAGCCTTGGGCCATTATTTACCGCATTGCTCGAAGATATTATTTTCCGCTATACCTTGCTACAAAAGCTATTTATACAGCCTTGGCTGTGGCGATTGATATTGGTATTACTGAACTCAATTTTATTTGGCTTGATTCATTATCATAATTTTGATGGCGATTTGATTGCGACCATCAGTTTTATGGCGGCAGGCCTATTTCTCAACCTCATCTATTTGTGGACGCGTAACATTTGGCATGTCTTACTCATTCATTTCGTCAACAATGCAGTACTCTCTTTAGGCGGCGTGATTTTATTGAAATTACTTCAGCCCTATGTGGGCAGTTGAAGTCAAAAATATGGGGGGAGATTGTGTCCAGTTTATTTATGGTGATGCTCGGCGGACGCCATCCAAGAGCAAATATCGAAGTGCATGATGTCATTCTTGCAGTGGGTAACGCATTAGAAGAGGTTTATCCACAACTGAGAACGGCATGGTTTGGTGAGCAAAAAGGCTTACATATTGATGCTTGGGCACAGGTACATACAGTCAGCACTGAAAATCGGCATTATCGTATCCAATTTTGTGATGCCGCGCCCCGAGCTGAAGATGAAAAATTATGGCTGATTAATCTCGGGGGATATGATGCCCGCGAATTTGGTGAATTACATCGTTATGTTTTGGTGACAGGACAAAATGCCGTTGTTGCAAAACAACGAGGCAAGGCTTTTTTTGAGTCACATTGGCAAAAACAGCATACCGACCGAACCCTAGATGTTGATGATTGTATTGCGATTGATCATGTGTATGGGCGCTATATCGAATTGGTTGAAACGCCGCATAGCCAGCAAAATTCATGGAAAAATGATTACATCTTAATAAATGAACATTTGTGATGATTAAGAGCTGAAATGTCAGCTTTTATATTTTTTTGTGATATTCGCCTGAAATCAGATGGATTGTCTTTTCAGGCGTTAAATAATAGGCATAATAACATTCAGGATTTAGACCTTAAACCTCAATGGAATGGCGTATATGGATTTAATACGGCCGAATGGACAGCCGCATTATGGGCGTTTTAGTGAACTTCCCAATCGCATCGATTTAAGTAAGTATGAATATAAGACACCGTATGGAAAACGACTTCAAGGTTGGCGTAAGCGTTTAAAATATAAAAAATTTAAATTTTGTTGTATTCAGCATGATCATTATACGATTGGTCTAGCGATTGCCGATATCGCGTGGGCGGGGCACGGTTTTGTCTATGTGTATGACCATATTACGAATGAAGTGTTGGAATGGAATTCGATTAATTTCCTATCACGCAATACCGTTTTAGATGAACAACCTTTATTTAATCAGAGTCATTTTATTAAGTCAGGGATTCAACTGGACATTCAGCATGCCAATGGTGTGCGATACATTCAAATGTCGAAACATGGCGAACTCAAACTGAGCGCTCGAGTGTTTTGTGCGGGGACTGATCCGCTGAGTATGTGTAGCCCCACAGGGATTAATGGTTGGACCTATACTCAAAAATTGACGACGTTAGGCTGTGAAGGTTTCTTTATCAATAAGCAAGGCAAAACCATTCAATTCCATGACCGGACATTGGTGTCTTTAGATGATACCTGTGGTTTTCTTCGTCCTGAAACCGCATGGTTTTGGCTTTCGTGTAACTTTTGGGACAGTCAAAATCGACGCGTTGGGATCAATCTTGCCTCTGGTGTAAATGAAAGCTTTGGCAATGAAAATTGTCTGTGGGTCAATGGACATCTGTATGCCATGTCTGATATGCTGTTCCAGCAACAAGGCGATAATCAATGGAATATTAGTTCATTAGACAACAGCTTAAATTTGATCGTCACCACAGGTTGGCGGCGCTATGAAAACCTGAATTTAAGATTGGTCGGTAGTCAGTTCAGTCAATGGCAGGCAAAAATTAGCGGTACAATTCAACGTGATGGCGAAGAAATAGTATTCTTAAATGAATATGGTTTACTTGAGCAGCACTATGCCAAATGGTAAGTCTAAGCCTATAAAAAAGCCGCAATCGATGCGGCTTTTTTTATTCAATTTTTATTTTGCAGCTTGCCAAAACACTTCTGCAGCTTGAATTGGATCATTGGTTTCTTCATAAGTTTTTAACCAAAGATCATAATTTTGCACAATGGGATGCTGACTCGGATGGAAGTCTTTTTTAAACCAATCTCGATATGGTTTGCTCATACGGGTGAGGGTGCCATTTTTACCAAAGAACCACGGTAAGCCTTTCATATTTAATTTTAAACGTTCAGTGAAACTGAAGCCGTCATGTTTCAGCATCACATTGGCACGGTATAAGGTAAAGCCGAGCATCAATCCACTGGTCCAGACCAGAGTGAATTTCTTTAAATTTTCATCGACCTTCGCCACATCTTTCATCACATCAAAAGCCACATCGCGATGTTCCATTTCTTCTATCGCATGCCAAATAAATAATGCACGGACATAAGGATGCGCAGATTCTAGTACGGACTTTTGGCTACAGAACGTTTCAGCCATCAGCGCGGTCAAATGCTCGGCAGAAGCCGTCATGGCAATGTTGTATTCAGGTGAGCGCTTGCTCAGTTCAAATTTAAAAATTTTATTTAAGCGTTTAATGAAAGCATCAACAGGCATGCCTTGTTGTTTCATCAACATATTCATTTTGTCATGCGCCATACCATGCTGCGCTTCTTGATGAATAAAGTCAGCGACACGTTGCTGTAAATCAGGGTCTTGAATTTGACTGCGGAACAGACGTACAGATTCAATAAAATAGCGCTCGCCATCAGGAAAGGTCAGGCTCAAGGCATCAAACATACGTGTTAAAAAGGGGTCTCCGCCAAACCAATAGCGCGGGATTTCTTCTAACTTAAAATTTAGCTTTGTGCGAACAATGGGTTCGACTTGATATTTGACGATAGCATTCATGATATTTTTTCTGTGCGAGTCGTATTGATTGCAGTATGTCGGAGAAATTGCACTTTGTTTTGACAGATATTGCCAATTTTTATACATTTTACGCCATGATGAAAATATAAAATGTCAGAATTGGCAGGTCAGAAAGAGGGGCGAGATGGCTGAAATTCAGATCCCAAACGGTTACTTCCAACTATGGAATATGGTCTTAATTGAGCGTGAATTAAACTATACACAGCTCGAATGGATTGCGCCGTATGCTGCGCAAATTCAGCATGTGCTGTCTTTGCCGATCGACTCTCAATCGCCGAATTCTTTTTTTAACAGCATCATGCAACTGACTCAGCAGCATCTGGATTGCCCGCAATTGGTTTTTGAAATGGCCAAGTATATTCGTGCGGAGCATTTTGGGGTGTTAGGCTATATGGCGACACTGAGTAATAGCGTAGCAGATGCTTTGCAATATGTGATGCGGTTTAGTCGTTTGGTGATTGATGGCGCGCAAATTGTGCCGATGAATATGAGCCATCAAGATCATCAAATTATACTGTCTTGGCCACAGCATGATGATGAATATGCGTTGGTGAATGAATTGACCATGGCCTGTATGGCACATTTGGCCAAGCAAATTTTTCCAGATTCTTTAAAGTTACTCCGCATTCATTTTGCCCATGTGCCGCGGATGGCACGTTATCACTATGAAAAGTTTTATGGTTGCCAAATGGATTTTTCGACCCTTAAATATTCATTTGTGATTCATGCCGATAGTTTGGATTTAAAGTCAGAACTTGCTGATCCGTCACTGATGCAATTGTTATTACGCCAAGCCGAAGAGGCGATCGCCGCTCGTCCGCAACATGCCGATCCAATTCTACAGATGCAACAATGCATCGCTGATCATCTCAAACGAAAACAGCAAGCCCCTAAAATAGAGTGGTTAGCAGAGGAGTTACATCTGTCAGTCAGAACCTTGCAACGACAGTTAAAGGAGAAAGACACCTCGTTTAAACGGCTTTTGGAGCTTGAACGGATGAAACGCTGTGAATATCTACTTTCACAACAAACCCATTTGACAGATATCGCGTTGCAGTTAGGATATTCAGATCAGTCTGCTTTGGCACGTGCTTTTAAGGCATATAGCGGAGAGACATTATTAGCGCGAAAAAAAGCCTTGAGATTAGAATAAAACGTGCAGATTGCTCGTTAAGAAAAGCCTTTCAAACAACATTAAAAAAAGCGGTCAAACGACCGCTTTTCTTTAAAGCCAAACTTATGCCGCAGCTTTTAATTTTGGATACCGAAGTAAAATGGCAAGGATGGCAAAGATTGCCAAGACCCAACAGTAATACACACTACCAATCAGTTCCACAGGCGAAAGTTTTGCGATCGAACAAGCCAGTAACAGCTGTGCACCATAAGGAATGAGACCTTGGACTACGCAAGAGAAAATATCCAAGAGCGCAGCAGCACGTTTAGGGTCTACACCATATTCTTTGGCGACTTCACGTGCCATGTCACCAGATAAAATAATTGCGACAGTGTTGTTTGCCACAAATAGGTTGGAGAAAATCACCAAGAAACTGATACCAATCTCACCTGCCCGTTCAGCACCAACTTTAAAGCAGCGTGTCATGCTGTAAATGCGTTGAATTAGCCATTCTAAACCGCCTTCTTTTTGCATAATGGCAGAAATACCACCCAAGAAAATAGAAAGCAGGGCAACTTCAAACATGCCGGTAAAGCCGTCATAAATAGAATTATTTAAGCTTAAGAAGTTAAATTCAGGTTGAATGACCAACCCAATCAAACCAGACAGTAAGACACCAATAGTCAGCACAGCAAGCACGTGTAAACGTGAAAAGGCCAAAATAAATACGGCTAAATACGGCAAGATCAGCCAAGCATTATAGGCTTTGTGTTCAATCGCTTGTGAGCCTTGACTCATGAATAAATAGATACAAATGCTAACGATCGATGCAGGAACAGCAATCCAAACATTGACTCTAAATTTATCGCGAAGCTGAACTTTTTGACTGTTCGTTGCAGCAATGGTGGTATCTGAAATCATCGACAGATTATCACCAAACATAGCACCGCCGACCACAGCACCAATGGCATACACCACTTCAATTTCGGTGACTTGAGCAAAACCAAAGGCAATTGGTGCACAGGCTGCAATAGTGCCCATGGAGGTTCCCATCGCTGTGGCAATAAAGGCTGCAATAATAAACAGCATAGGCAGCACGAACTCAGGCGCAATCACCGATAGTCCCAACTGCACTGTTGCATCGACACTACCGATGGCACTGCTGACACTGGCAAAAGCACCAGCGAGCATAAAGACCATGAACATTAATATCAAATTCGGGTGGCTGGCACCTTTCATAAAGGTATCAATCGCGTCATTGATCTTGCCGCGATAGAGCAAAATTGCCAATACAATCGCAGGAAGAGCAGCGACTGGGGCTTTCACTTGATAGAACGCAAACTCAGTTCCAATGATGGAATGGTAAATACCGCTGCCCAAAAAAATGGTCAGAAAAACAATAAGCGGGAGCAGTGCAAATGCCCGAGCAGGCACTTTCACTTGTGAATCGGAGGACATAGGAGATAAAAAAATAAAAGTATGCGGCTAGTATAAAGCAGGTTTTGCAATTTAAGGAAAATTAAAATGTAAATGCTAAGCCTGTTATTTTTAACATTTTTTTGATGATAAAATTAAGTTAATCTAAAACCTTATAATTTTGCCAGATCCTAAAATTAGGCATCTTTGATCATTGTGAAAAAAACTGAAATATCGGTAAATGATGCTTTCGGGTTGTTCTGGAAAATTATGTTTGCATGAGAAATGCCGACTGAGGATTGTATGCCCTGTTCAATGGGTAAAAAATAGCGTTACAATGCGATGTCTTGTATTTCGACAAAACCCACATCATAGTTTTGATTCATTCAAGGAAAGTATAACCCTATGTCACGTTTAGCCACTCGATTTGGAACGCTTAAATCTCAACAGCGTAAGGCCTTGGTTTCTTATGTTATGGCTGGTGACCCTCATCCACAAGTAACGGTACCTTTGTTACATCAAATGGTTGAGGCAGGTGTAGATGTGATCGAATTAGGTCTTCCATTTTCAGACCCAATGGCGGATGGTCCTGTTATTGCACTTGCCGCTGAGCGTGCGCTTGCTGCAGGAACCAATACTCTAGATGCCTTGAACATGGTGAAAGAGTTCCGTAAAAACGATACAGAAACACCGGTAGTACTGATGGGCTATTTAAACCCTGTTGAAGTAATCGGCTATGAAAAGTTTGTTGCCTATGCACACGAATGCGGTGTAGATGGCGTGCTCTTGGTGGACCTTCCACCAGAAGAAGCAAAAGATCTAGATGCAGTATTGAAAAAATACGACATGGATCAAATCTTCTTACTTGCGCCAACATCCACTGATGAACGTATTCAGCATGTAGTAAAACAAGCCAGTGGATTTATCTACTATGTTTCTTTGAAAGGTGTGACAGGTGCAGCGACATTAGACGTTGCTGAAGCTGCGGCACGTATTCAAAAAATCAAATCGTATACTCAGGTACCTGTCGGCGTTGGCTTTGGTATCAGTGATGCAGCATCGGCGAAAGCTATGGGTGTTGCTGCAGATGCGGTGATTGTAGGTAGTGCTTTTGTTAAACAATTTGCAAACTTAGCGCCAGAACAAGCTGTAATCGAAACAGTGAATAAAGTGAAGGAGCTTCGAGCTGCGCTCGATGAGTTAGTATGAGTCAAGACGCAAAAACAGGCAAAATTCTGAGCGCATCTACGCCATGGACAGAGCGTGCGGTACCAGGTATTCATGTACCTGATGAACAGCAAGCATTAAAGGCGACATTTACTGAGCCGACGATTGAATGTCCTGAGTGTCATGCACTTGTGACTCGTACTGCGATGTCATTTAATGCCTACGTTTGTCCGCAGTGTGATGAACACTTGCGAATGAAAGCGCGTGATCGCTTGAACTGGTTCTTTGACCAAGTACAAAAAGAATTGGGTCAAGAATTTAAAGCCAAAGATCCACTTAAATTTGTAGATAGCAAAGCGTATCCAGACCGTATGTCTGAAGCGCAGAAAAAAACCGGTGAAACAGAAGCTTTAGTGGTAATGCAAGGAACGCTGAAAGGCATTCCAATGATTGCGACTGCTTTCGAATTTGATTTCATGGGCGGCTCAATGGGCACAGTGGTCGGTGACCGTTTTGTTCAAGCGGCTGAACTTGCGATTAAAGCTAAACAACCGCTTATTTGCTTCGCTGCTTCTGGTGGTGCGCGTATGCAAGAAGGTATGTTGTCACTCATGCAAATGGCGCGTACTTCTGCTGCCATCCAAAAAATGAAAGATGCAGGCTTGCCTTATCTAGTGGTATTGACACATCCTGTCTATGGTGGTGTGACTGCATCATTAGCAATGCTCGGTGATGTTCATTTGGCTGAGCCAAAAGCCATGATTGGTTTTGCTGGTAAGCGTGTGATTGAGCAAACTGTACGTGAAAAATTGGACGAACCGTTCCAACGTGCGGAATATTTGCTTGATCATGGTGTAGTCGATCAAATTGTCCACCGTCATGCATTACGTGATACAGTTTATCGTATTGTAGCGAAATTGATGAACTTGCCTTGAACACAGCACCACTTGCATCTGATTCTTTAAGTACATGGCTCGATTATTGGAGCCATGTTCATGTTACGGGTATTGATCTAGGTCTGGAACGGGTGATTCCTGTTGCAGAACGACTCGGTGTAACCCAGCCTGATGCGAAAGTGCTGACGGTCGCGGGAACAAACGGTAAAGGTTCAACCACGACCACTTTGGCTGCGATTTTAAATGCTCAAGGTTATAACGTGGGGCTATACCAATCACCGCATATTTATCGATTCAATGAACGTGTAAAGCTTCAAGATGTTGAAGTGTCCGACCAAACCCTGATTGATGCTTTTGTCGCAGTTGATCAGGCGCGTCGTGAATGTGAATTAAGTTTATCTTTTTTTGAAGCGACCACTTTGGCCGCTTTTGTTATTTTTAAACAGCAACATTGCGATGTATGGGTACTTGAAGTCGGCCTCGGTGGCCGACTTGATGTAGTCAATGTCGTCGATCCAGATGTTGCAGTGATTACCAATATTGGTTTAGACCATACCGATTGGTTGGGTGACACCATTGAAAAAATTGCTTTTGAGAAAGCAGGGATTATTCGTCCAAATATTCCTGTGATTTTTGGTGGGCAGCAAGTTTTACCTGAAGCCATTCGTCAAAAAGTAGAAGATTGCCAAGCCGCTTTACATGTACTCAATCGTGATTATTTTTATCAGTACAGTGATGACGGACAATCTTGGATGTTTGCTTCATCAGGTACAACTTTAAAACTGCCAGTGGGTTCTTTGGCACTCGAAAATATCTCTACGGCTGTAGCGGCAATATTGGCCAGTGGTTTGGTGGTCTCTCAGCAGTCGATCGCTCAGGGGATTATCAATGCCAAGTTACAAGGCCGTTTTGAAGTTAGAGAAATTGCAGGAAAAACGGTGATTTTCGATGCGGGACATAACCCGCATGGTGTTGAATTTTTGTTAAAGCAATTGCGAAATTTCCTCCAGTACAATAAACAATACACAGAAGTGATCAGCGTTTTCTCCATGCTGACTGATAAAGACATAAATTCTGTCGTTAACTTATTGAAAGATACGGTAAGAATGTGGAAAATTGCACAATTAAATGTGCCACGTGCGGCATCTATCACACAATTGGATAGCGCACTGCAGCATCAAGTCGTAGAACATTATGACAATGTGCAATTAGCTTTTAAGTCCGCGCTGGAAGAAACAAAGAATAATCAGCTGATTCTGGTATGTGGTTCATTTCATACCTTAGAAGCGGTATGGGAGTATCTGGAAGAATGTCAATGAATAACAAACAACGCTGGATGGGTGGTGTTGTTTTATTAGGTGGTGGTGTACTGCTGGCCGCACTTTTACTTAAAGGCAAAGAAGAAATACATCAAAATCAAAGCCAAACCCCTGAAATGGCTCAAGTTGAGCAACAAGGTCAGGGGGCGGGTAAAATGTCATCATTGACCGTTGATGTTGAAACTGAAAAGCGTTTGCTCGAAGAACAACGACGTACCCGTGAAAAATCGGTTGCGGAGCAAGAAGCACGCGCAGCAGAATTTTTAGCGATGCAACAACAAGCGGAGGCTGATGCAGCACGTAAAGCAGCAGAAGAATATGCAGCTTTAAACGCACATCGTTCAGCTCAACAAAGTTCGGATAATATTCCTCCCGAATTGGTTGAAGATGAAAAAGTCAAGCAAAAGCGTTTAGCTGAGGATAAGTTGGCGGCTCAAAAAAAGTTAGAGAGTCAGTCGGCGCAGCAAAAGGCTGATCAGGCACGTATCGCAGCAGATAAACAAAAAGCCGAAGCAAAACGTAAAGCGGATGCTCAAAAAGAAGCTGAACGTAAAGCACATGCTGAAGCTGAGAAAAAAGCAGCAGATAAGAAAGCAGCCGAAGCGAAGCAACAAGCTGAAGAAAAGCGTAAAGCCGAAGAAAAACACAAGGCAGAAGAAAAGCGTAAAGCCGAAGCCAAGAAAAAAGCTGAAGCTGAAAAAGCACGTGATCTGTTGGAAAATGGCGATAAGCAATGGATGGTACAAGTTGCTCTGGCAGCTAATGAAGCCAATGCAGATGCCGTCGCTGCAAAATTACGTGCAAAAGGCTATAAAGTGACGAAGAGTCCTACATCTAAAGGCATTCGTATTATGGTCGGTCCTTCGAAGGACCGTGATGCTGCGGACGCAACACGTAAAAAGATCAATTCAGATGCAAGTTTGAATATGAAATCTGCGTGGGTGATTGATTGGGTACCACTCGATAAACGCTAAGTTTATTTGAGGAATGACCTTTAATAAGATGGATTCAGTAGTTGCTGCTGAATCCATTTTACATTTTCAGGGCTGAATAAACGGTCAATATTTTTCCAAATAGGGTGGAAGCCATAGCCACCTTGTTTCATTTCACGTTTTGCTTCCTCAATGGACCAATGCTGAAAAATAATACGGTACATGGCCACACTCGCGCCTGTACGGTCTGAGCCGTGGTAGCAATGGATTAAAACTTTTTGCTGCTGTTGTTCAGCTTCTTTTATGGTTTTCATCACCGTCAGTAAATCTTCACGATCGATTTGCCACGTGTGTATCGGAATATGTACAAATTTAATCTTTTGCATATCAATAGCATTTTTTAAGCGTTCTGGGTCATGGTGCCGTGAACGTAAATTTATGATCACATCGATTTGCTGTTCTCGTAGAAAAGGGGCGAGATCTGTATCAGGTTGTTCACTGCGAAATAGCGTTGGGCTGATTTGATAAAAATTATGCTGTTGATGAACGACTTTCCCCCAATGCTGAGGACGTTCATTTAACGGTAATGGATTTGATGTCATGCAACCCGTGAAGCTGAAGCTAACACTGAGTAGGATCATTGGTAGAATTTTAGCGGTCATAGCTTGTATTCTGATAGCGAGCGAATTCGAATGGGTCATGTGCACAGATGAGATCGATGTCCGGATGCTGCGCTAACTGCTGAATCTTATGAAGGGAGTGCAGTCGCTGTGTATTGTCGGTGGCAAATAAACGCTCAAGCTGATTTAAGGCCCGCGAATGAAAATTTGGATTTAATTGATGCTGTGAGTAATAAGCATCGCCACAATATAACAACCAGCGCTGGTTATTTTTAATCGCAATACCGGCATGACCCGCGGTATGTCCCAAAAGTGGAAGCATTAAAATGTCATCTTGAAAAATAGACAGACCGGCAGTGTGTTCTAAGTTAAACCATGCTTGCGTCCCGATGCTTTCGATAAAATTCCAATAACGATGCAGTTGGAACTGCTGTGGTCGATAGCGCAGTCGTGATTTTAAGCTATGAAGGTTTTGAGTGGCATTATATTCACTGGCTAAGACATGCACAGTCGCCTGCGGAAAATCAGAGATCCCGCCAGCATGATCAAAATCTAAGTGTGACAACAAAATGTGTTGAACATCTTGAGCCTTAAAGCCTAATTTTTGAATTTGATGAATCGCACTCAGTTGCGGATTAAATTTGATCTGTGCTGTGCGTGAAATAAACCGACCTAAACGATTTTGTGGATGCAAATAATCTTGTAAGCCCAGTCCTGTATCGACTAAGACGAGCCCTTTATCAGTTTCAATGAGCAGGCAATGACAGACCAAATGTGCGCGAAAGCCTTTCTGTCCAAATAAAGGGGCACACGTTGGACAAAAACTACCACAATGTAAATGATGAATTTGATGAATCACGGTTTGTTATTTTCAAGTTTTTCTTAGTTATAACGGAATTGTGATGTTTAACCAATCTAAACCCTGAGAGGAATTTGTAATCAAAAAAAAGCTCATCCGAAGATGAGCGGGTTGGAGACTGCCAGAACGGGCTCGTCATTCGTTCTGAGGGGAAAACTATAAGTAACTATAAGTAACTATAAGTAACTATGGTTGTGATTCTGAGTTGGGTCAGGTGCTGCACTTAAAAATAGTTAAATTTGTACCTTCGCTTTGGTCACTCACAGCAGAGCTTCTTATCTTGCGCTCGGACAGCGTAATGCTCCGTTTTATCCTCACTTAGGTTGAGGCGTTAAACGAAGGTAAGGCGTAACTGCGTTATATCCTTGAGGAAACCGTTGTTTGATTTCCTCTTCATCTTTTAATGACGGCACAATCACCACATCTTCACCTTGTTGCCAGTTGGCCGGTGTTGCAACTTTATGGTTGTCTGTCAGTTGCAAAGAGTCAATGACACGTAAAATTTCATGGAAGTTACGCCCTGTAGATGCAGGATAAGTAATGATTAAACGGACTTTTTTATGTGGATCGATGATCACCAAAGAGCGAACAGTTAATGTTTCGCTGGCATTGGGGTGAATGAAATCATAAAGGGTAGACACTTTACGGTCTTTGTCTGCAATGATCGGGAAGTTCACCGTGGTATTTTGAGTATTATTAATGTCATTAATCCAACCATGATGCGACTCAACATCATCAACAGATAGGGCAATGGCCTTGACACCACGTTTGCTAAATTCATCTTTTAGTTTTGCGGTAAATCCAAGTTCTGTGGTGCAGACCGGGGTGTAATCGGCAGGATGCGAAAATAAAATGCCCCAACTGTCACCTAAAAAGTCATAAAAATGAATGCTGCCTTCGCTTGAGTCTTGAGTAAAGTCTGGTGCAGTATCACCTAAACGAATCGTCATGGAATATCCCCGTATTTATTGAATTTGTTTAACTTGAAAATAAATATGAAGGATTTTTTTTATGATTAAAAATAGTGTTTTTTCATTTCTTTATGAATATATTTCATATAAAACAGTTTTATTGGGGGATAAATGCGAAATATCTCACGACAGAGTCACTATGTTGTCTGCAGAAAATTTGTTACATTAGCTTGCCTTAAGTCTCCGGGGCTAGAACCCGAGCGCAGAATATTTAAGGGGATTTTTGTGCAAAACCCTTGTACTTCGAATTTCTAGCACCATAATAACGACTAAGAAAATATATTCATTTGACAAGCAAGATTTAGAGAGTCTATTCATGTTGGCAAGTCTGATCGGAGGAATCTTCGGTACCAAAAATGAGCGCGAACTCAAACGCATGCGTAAAATCGTAGAGAAGATAAATGCGCTCGAGCCGACGATATCTGTTCTAAGCGATGCAGACTTATCTGCAAAAACTGAAGAATTCAAAGAACGTTATAAAAAAGGCGACAGCCTTGATAAATTATTACCTGAAGCGTTTGCTGTTTGTCGTGAAGCTGCAAAGCGTGTCATGGGCATGCGTCATTATGACGTACAGCTGATTGGTGGTATTACTTTACATGAAGGTAAGATCGCAGAGATGCGTACCGGTGAAGGTAAAACCCTCATGGGAACGCTTGCTTGTTACCTCAATGCGATTAGTGGTGAAGGTGTTCACGTGATTACGGTGAACGACTATCTCGCACAGCGTGATGCTGAATTAAACCGTCCATTATTCGAATTTTTAGGTTTAAGCATTGGGATTATTTACTCAATGCAAGACCCAACTGAAAAAGCTCAAGCGTATCGTGCTGACATTACTTACGGTACCAACAACGAATTCGGTTTCGATTACTTGCGTGACAACATGGTTTTTTCTGCTGCTGAGAAAAAACAGCGCAGCTTAACCTATGCCATCATCGATGAGGTCGATTCGATCCTGATTGATGAAGCGCGTACACCGTTGATCATTTCTGGTCAATCAGAAGATTCATCTCAGTTGTATGCTGCCATTAACAGCATTCCACCAAAACTTCATGCACAAAAAGAAGAGAAGGTACCAGATGGTGGTCACTTCTGGATTGACGAAAAACAGCGCTCTGTAGAAATGACCGAAGTCGGTTATGAAACTGTTGAAGCTGAATTGATTCAAATGGGCTTGCTTGCTGAAGGTGAAAGTCTATATTCATCTGCTAATTTAAACTTGGTGCACCATGTTTCTGCGGCCATTCGTGCGCATTACCTATACCAACGCAACGTGCATTACATCATCCACGAAGGTGAAGTGATCATTGTCGATGAAAACACTGGTCGTACCATGCCGGGTCGCCGTTGGTCAGAAGGTTTGCATCAAGCAGTGGAAGCAAAAGAAGGTTTGGAAATTCAACCTGAAAACCAAACTTTAGCAACTACAACATTCCAGAACTATTTCCGTCTATACAAAAAATTATCAGGGATGACGGGTACTGCAGATACTGAAGCTGCAGAGATGAAAGAAATTTATGGCTTGGATGTTGTACTTATTCCAACCCATCGCCCGATGATTCGTAATGACCAAAACGATTTAATCTATTTAAACCGTGAAGGTAAATACAACGCCATCATTCAAGAAATTCAACGTGTTCATGAAGCGGGTGTTGCACCGATCCTGATTGGTACAGCAACCATTGAAGCCTCTGAAATTTTATCAGATAAGCTGAAAGAAGCTGGTATTCAACATGAAGTACTTAATGCGAAACAACATGAGCGCGAAGCGGATATTATTGCGCAAGCGGGTTCACCTCGTGCAGTAACCATTGCGACTAACATGGCTGGTCGTGGTACTGATATTCTGTTAGGTGGTAACTGGAAAGCGTTGCTGGCGAAGATTGAAGAGCCGACTGAAGCAGATGAAGCACGTTTGAAAGCAGAGTGGGAACAAAATCATGAAATGGTGCTGAACTCTGGTGGTTTACACATCATTGGTTCAGAACGTCATGAATCTCGTCGTATCGATAACCAGTTACGTGGTCGTGCGGGCCGTCAAGGTGACCCAGGTGTGTCACGTTTCTACTTGTCGCTTGAAGATGACTTGATGCGTATCTTCGCAGGTGATCGCGTAGTTGCAATGATGCGTGCCATGGGTCTGAAAGAAGATGAAGCCATTGAGCATAAAATGGTGTCACGCTCGATTGAAAATGCACAACGTAAAGTTGAAGCACGTAACTTCGATATTCGTAAAAATTTATTGAAATACGATGACGTAAACAACGAACAACGTAAGATTATTTACTCTCAGCGTGATGAAATTCTTGTTGAACCGTCTTTACAAGATTACATCGAAACGATGATTCAGGATGTGACTAAAGGCATGATCGAAATATATATTCCACCTGAGTCTATTCACGATCAGTGGGATATAGAAGGTCTTGAAAAGGCGCTACGTGAAGATCTATCGATTGAACTGCCAATTTCGCAGTGGTTAGAGCAAGATCGTCGTTTGGATGAAGAAGCTTTGGTTGAACGTATTACTGATGAAGTTCTTCAGCACTACCGTTCACGTCGTACGCAAATGGGTGACGAAACGGCTGCAATGCTCGAACGTCACTTTATGTTGAATTCATTGGACCGCCATTGGAAAGAGCATTTGGCAGCAATGGATTACTTACGTCAAGGGATTCATTTACGTGGTTATGCGCAGAAAAATCCTGAGCAAGAATACAAAAAAGAAGCCTTTAATTTATTTGTAAACATGCTTGCTGTGATTAAGTCAGATGTCGTGACAGATTTATCTCGTATTCATGTGCCTACAGCCGAAGAGCTTGCAGAAATGGAAGCTCAAAAACAGGCTCAAGCTGAATCAATGAATCTTCAATTGTCACACAATGACTTTGATAATTTGTTGGCTGAAGCCAACGGTAATGATGTTATCGATGCGCAATATACACCTGCAGAGCAAGTGATTGTTCCGCCAGAAAGTCGTAACTCACCGTGCCCATGTGGTTCAGGTCTAAAATATAAACAATGTCACGGTAAAATTTAAACAGCATTGTTTAATTTCAAATAAATCAGAGCCATCGCGCTCTGATTTTTTATTTACTCAGCTGATCTGACCTGAATAGTATTTGCAGTGCAGCGGATTAAATGTTATTTAGTTTCTATCAATAACCGTAAGACGGAAAAGACAATGAAAAAAGTACTAAAACCGTTCATGATTGCTGCTTTGGCTTTGCCAACTTTTGCCTTTGCAAACGCTCCTCAGACGACTTCTTTAGAGAAAGTTCAACAAGCAGTTGGTCCAACAATAACTCAAGTACAGATTGGTACTGACGGTCAAGTGACTGTAGCAAGCCCGCGTACGGGTATTCGTTATACCTTTGCCAATCCAAATCGTCCAATCGTATTGCAAACTGCGAAAATTGCAGCAGCCAATGCGGCGAATGCTGACCGTATTGTGGCTGAAAACCCAGCACTTTCAGCTGCGAGTCAACAAAAAGCGAAACAAGTGCTTCTTGATGAAGCAACTCAGCTTGCGCGTAACTAATTTACGACGAACATCGATAAAGACCAGTCGAAAGACTGGTTTTTTTATGTGCAAAAGAAATCCACAATAAAATTACAGCAAAACCGTGCTTCTGCTCGATTTTTTATAGATTTTGCACTAAGCTGTATTTTTTATAACTCATATAGTTGGACGTTGAAAAATGGCAGTTGGTGACGTATCTATGCCACAGATGCATGTGGTGAAAGGTGTAAAAATCGGTTCGGCTGAAGCGTATGTGCGCTATCAGAACCGACGTGACCTTGTCATTTTTGAATTTGCTGAAGGTTCTAATGTCGCAGGCGTTTTTACTCAAAATGCATTTTGTGCAGCACCGGTGCATATTTCGAAAGCGCACTTATTAGCAGGTAATCCACGTTATTTAGTGATTAACACCGGAAATGCCAATGCCGGTACTGGCAAAATCGGCATGGCAAATGCTGAGGCGACGTGTGCGAAACTGGCAGAACTGACAGGTGTTCAAAATACAGAAGTTCTTCCATTTTCAACAGGTGTAATTGGTGAGCAATTACCTATTGATCGTTTGGTTCAAGGCTTGCAACCAGCATTAGATAGTTTGCAGGAAGATGCTTGGTTGGAAGCGGCAACGGGCATTATGACCACAGATACCACACCTAAAGGTGCATCTGAACAATTTGAGTTAGATGGCGTTCTGTATACCATGACAGGTATTTCTAAAGGCGCAGGCATGATTCGTCCAAATATGGCGACCATGTTGAGCTATGTGGCAACTGATGCACCCATTAGCCGTGAGCTGGTGCAACAGCTTTTGAAAACCACAGTTAACCTGTCGTTTAACCGTATTACGGTGGATGGTGACACTTCGACCAATGACTCATGTATTTTGATTGCAACGGGCCAAGCTGGTGGCGTAGAAATTACTTCAGAATCAGATTCACGTTATGCTGCTGTTTTAGACGTGTTAACACGTGTAATGAAACGTCTTGCACAGCTCATTGTCCGTGATGGTGAAGGTGCGACGAAGTTTATTACTGTGGCGGTAGAAGGCGGCGCAGATACTCAAGAATGTTGTGATATTGCTTATAGCATTGCACATTCACCGTTGGTTAAAACTGCAATCTTCGCATCAGATCCAAACTGGGGCCGTATTTTGGCAGCTATTGGTTATGCAGGTGTGCCAAACTTAGATGTTGAAAAAATTCAGGTCTGGTTAGGTGATGTTCAAATCTGTAAAGACGGTGGTGCCGCAGCAGATTATACCGAAGCAGCAGGGGCTGCAGAGATGGAGAAATCTGAGATCACGATCCGTGTAGATTTAGGACGTGGCAGTGCGCGAGATACGGTGTATACCTGTGACCTGTCGTATGACTATGTTAAGATTAACGCAGATTACCGTTCATAAATTTGATGTTTTTGAAAAGCCTCCGTTGTGAGGCTTTTTTATAAGTGGAACTTTTTAATGACCGGTAAAAAATAGCCAAGTGTCATATTTATGGGTCAGTTGTGAAGCACCTGTGTAGTAACAGGCATTAAGGATAGAGAAGACGTTGTGATGAATAATGCAAACAACTTAATTGCAAATGAAGCAAAATCAATTGTACAAGCGCATTTGGATCGTTTGGGCGATGTTAAAGAGCATCACTTAACGGAAGCTGCAAAGCTTGAAAAGTTTGAATTAATTAAAGCGGAACTCAAAAAACGTAACGCTGTCCTTGTTGCACACTATTACTGTGATCCTGAAGTGCAGGAACTAGCAGAACTGACCGGTGGATGCGTTTCGGATTCACTTGAAATGGCACGTTTTGGTCGGGATCATGAAGCAACGACGTTGGTGGTTGCAGGAGTGAAATTCATGGGGGAGACCTCGAAGATTTTATCTCCTGAAAAAACTGTATTGATGCCAACCCTAGAAGCAACATGCTCACTTGATTTGGGTTGTCCTGTCGATGAATTTACCAAATTTTGTGATGCACATCCGGATCATACGGTTGTGGTATATGCCAATACCTCGGCGGCAGTGAAAGCGCGTGCAGATTGGGTGGTAACCTCGAGCTGTGCTGTTGAAATTGTTGAGCATTTAGATAGTTTAGGTGAAAAAATTATTTGGGCACCCGATCAGCATCTCGGTCGCTATATTCAAAAGAAAACCGGTGCAGACATGTTGCTATGGGATGGGGCATGTATTGTCCATGAAGAGTTCCGTGCACGTGGTATTGCCAATATGAAAGCGCTGTATCCTGATGCAGCAGTTTTGGTACATCCAGAGTCACCAGAATCTGTGGTGGATATTGCAGATGCCGTCGGTAGCACCTCGCAATTGATCAAGGCTGCACAAACCTTGCCATACGAACGTTTAATCGTGGCAACAGATCGCGGTATTTTTTATAAAATGCAGCAAGCTGTGCCGAATAAAATTCTCATCGAAGCACCGACGGCAGGTGAGGGAGCGACTTGTCGTTCATGTGCGCATTGCCCTTGGATGGCCATGAATGAATTAGATGGCATTCTCGAAGTTTTACAAAAAGGCGATCAGGAAATTTTCGTAGATCCAGTGCTCGCTGAGCGTGCTAAATTGCCTTTAGATCGGATGTTGAATTTCAGTGCCAGTTTAAAACGTTAATTTTTGCTTGAAAAATGATTAAAGTGCTTGATAAATAATCGCTTGAAATGATTTTTTATGTTTTTTTGAAGATAGGTGTTGACGTTAATCAACGTCACGCCTAGAATGCACACCGTACCGCACGATATGCGATACAGCGAAAGCTGAGATGAAACGGAGCATAGCACAGCCTGGTAGTGCACCTGGTTTGGGACCAGGGGGTCGTAGGTTCGAATCCTACTGCTCCGACCAATTTCTCAAGGCAAAAATCGCGTGATAGTCTATGTCATCGGTAATGCGCCTGTAGCTCAGTTGGATAGAGCATCCGCCTTCTAAGCGGATGGTCACAGGTTCGAATCCTGTCAGGCGCGCCATTTTAATGGTGTTCTGATAATAGAATCTGAAACTTGTTGTGATGGTGGATGTAGCTCAGTTGGTAGAGCCCCGGATTGTGATTCCGGTTGTCGTGGGTTCGAATCCCATCATTCACCCCAATTCGGAGCATAGCACAGCCTGGTAGTGCACCTGGTTTGGGACCAGGGGGTCGTAGGTTCGAATCCTACTGCTCCGACCATTTTCTCAAAGAAAACGGTCGATAAAAGATACCGCATACAGCGGTTTTTTTATGCCTGTAATTTAAAATGCGTTATATTGGTTATTCACAAGCAAGAACATGATGGTGGATGTAGCTCAGTTGGTAGAGCCCCGGATTGTGATTCCGGTTGTCGTGGGTTCGAATCCCATCATTCACCCCAACTTTTAAAGTTGAAAGCGGAGCATAGCACAGCCTGGTAGTGCACCTGGTTTGGGACCAGGGGGTCGTAGGTTCGAATCCTACTGCTCCGACCATTTATCTCAAAAGTAATACTATGAAAAAGATGCCGCATATAGCGGTTTTTTTATGCCTGAAATTTATAAAAAATAAAAAAAGCCACCATAAGGTGGCTTTTCTAAATTCCGCTATTTAGGGAATGATCGTGACATTTACACGACGGTTGATGGCACGATTGGTTTCAGTGTCATTAGAGACCATCGGCTGTTCAGCACCACGGCCAATAATTTGAATATTTGAACTGTTATAACCTTGCTTTAAAAAGACGTTTGCGACGCTTTGCGCACGTTTTTCTGACAGTTGTTGGTTGTAATTGGCTTGTCCAACATTATCCGTATGACCAATAAACTTAATTTTATTCAGGTCATATTTAATCAGTTGAGTGGCAAGTGTATTTAACTTGCCTTGTTGGTGAGGTTGAATTTGATAATCATCAAAACCAAATAAAAGACGTTCTGGTAGGGCAAGTGTCCAACCATCGTTGGTCAAGACAAAACCTTCTTTTTTAAGCATGCGTGCTTGTTTGTAGCTTAAGTTACCTAAACTCATGCAGGCTGTCATAGTGGCCGTGAATGCAAGTATAAATAAAACTTTAAATGCGTTCTTTAACATAGCAAATCCTATGAGTTGGGGCGTTGTGGTGCAATGCACCAATGATTATTCGAAAGTTTAGCATCATGCATCGCGCGATCCGCATCTGCGATTAGATCTTCTGGCGATTTCGCATTTTGGATCAGTGCTACACCAATATTAGCTTGTAATGCAATATTATGTTGCTCATAAACAAATGTGGAACCATAGCATTCATGTATTTTGTGACAAAAGACTTCGAGTTCTGTCAGGAAATTTAAATGATTGATAATAATTGCAAATTCGTCACCACCGAGTCGCGCAACGAAAGCATTATCTGGTAGTGCTTGTTTTAAACAATGTGATGAGGCGCGTAGTACTGCATCACCAGCTAAGTGTCCATATTGGTCATTCACATGTTTAAAGTTTTCAATATCGACAAAGAACACAGCAGTGTTCGCTTTTAAGTCAAATAGCTCAAACAGCTTTTCATAAAAATAATTACGATTTGGCAATTGGGTTAATGCATCATGACGTGCTAGATGAATTAGCTTGTCATTTTCTGAAATCAAGTTTTTATTTGACTGTTCAATTTCACTAAGTAAACCATTAAAGGCGGTACTGAGTGCGTGTAATTCTTGAATATCAGAGTTTGAAACCCGCATTTTATAATCTTTCTTAATGCTAATGGTTTGGGCTGATTCAACAATAGAGCGAACAGATTGCATTAAGTATTGATAAACAGAATTCACCGACCAAAACACAGTAGCCAATAAAAGAATAAAACCTAAAAACAAGCCCAGCAAAATTTTATGGAAGAAACTAACTAAATCTGAAGAGTTTCCATATACGACCAGTTCGCCGTAACTTTTCTGATCATGATGAATATCTAAACGAATCGGTTGGCTAAAAAAGAAATAATCTAAAATCGCTTGGCTAGAGAATGTTGAAATTTCTTTTTGCTCAGCATGAGCAAGCGACGCATTTTGATGGTTGGTAGTTTCAATCGATCGAATGGGATACAGTTGAGTGTATTCATTTAAAATTTGACGCATCGTTGTTTGGTCATTAAACACCACAGCGGGTTGAACACGTTCGTTTATCGCATTTGATAAAATCGTTAAGCTGTTTTTTGCATAGGTATGCATAGTATAAGTGGAAATAACCAAAAAAATCGCAGAACAAATCGTAAAAGTTAAAGCGAAGATAGTGAGCTGCGAACGCGTAAATAATTGGTGTAATGTAATTGGGTTATAGAGTTGTTTCATTCAGCTGACTCCGATGACTTCGCCAGTAATAAAACGCGTGGATCAATATGTATTTGTGACTGCGTTAAGCTTTCCATATTAATTTTAAACGAATAACTCTGATTTTTTTTATACAAACAAAATGCACTGCCAGACTCACACTCACTATTGTTACTACTTAGAGAGAGGGCGGGGAAATTAACATGGTTGTTTAAAATACTTTGTTCTTCTTTTGCTGATAGATTGGAAAAAAATAAAACTTGGCAATGACTAGATTTGATGTCATTCACATTGATGGCTGTAATTTTATAAGTGCTGTGGGTTGGCGCAAGTTTTTTAAAATCATTGACTAAACTTGAATTATTAATCACACAAAATTTGGGTGAAGTGGTTTCCCACTTGGCATAACTCAATATAGAGAAAGTGGTTGTGAAAATATTTGCTGTGGGAGCTGCATATAATATGGGTGAAATGGAGCACGCCATTATTAAATAGGCAGTTTTTTTAAAAACAACCATACGAAATCAATAATTCTTAAATTAAATGGAATGAAAATTGGGTTTATATACGTTTTATTATATGAAATAGGGTGTATATAGCCCAATAATAATACAAAAGAATGTTTATGTGTTTAAAAAAGCGACATGCGTAAAATAAATCATAAAAAAGGTGTTGCGTTGGATCATAAATGCTGTAGAATGCACAACCATCGGCGGTGATGAAGATTAAAACTTCTGATAAAACAATGACTTGGTTGAATTGATTAAGTTGGGTTTTAGAAAGAAAGTTTAAAAATAATTTGAATTACCAGTTGACTCTTTAGAAATAAAGAGTAATATAGCCGACCTAGCTTGCTGGTGATGAACCAACAAGAAGATCATTAAGAGATTATGAAGAACAACTTGTGTGGATTTTTACTAGTTGATTGATCGAAATTATTTTCATTGATTGATGGTAGAAATTACTCGAAGTTTATTTGAGCAAATTTTTGTCAGTAATTGATGAGCCAAGATTGGTACACTATATGTACTATTGATTTTAAACTGAAGAGTTT
>NZ_VPDC01000018.1:0-67205 GCF_013417875.1 Acinetobacter sp. YH12219 | reverse complement strand
TTTTTTATGCGTGGAAAAAAGATAAAAGGGGGCGAAAATAAAGCGTTGGAAATCCAACGCTATAAATCGACCTAAAACGATAAAATTATTTTAACTGACGTCGTGCATGCTTTAATGCAGTTCTTAAACCTTCTTCGAGTGTAGGGTGATAAAAAGGTTTTTCTAAAATTTGGTGGATTGTTATATCTTCATCAAGGATCCAAGCGAGTAAATGGGCCAAATGTTCTGCTTCAGGACAGAATAGTTCAGCACCTAATAGTTTATGTGTATGAACATCAATATAAACTTCAGCCGCGCCTTGATTTTTAGCAGCCACAATCGCCCGACCTTGTTTTTCATATGAAACGAAACCCGTTACAAATTCTTTATTTAGATCTTTAAGTTGTTTATAACTTTTACCTATTGTAGCCATTTGTGGTGATGAAAAAAGGATACCAAGCGGACAGAGTGTTTTAATTGGCTTAATAATCGGATAGTTGAGACAATTATTTACAGACTGTTTTCCTTCATGTGCTGCCTCATGTTGAATAGGTGTGCTTGTGTGTGCATCACCTACAACAAAAATTGGATATTCGCCTAATTGCTTGCTGATAGGATCGATGGGTAGCTTTTTTAAGTCATTAAATGATTCATCGATATTTTCTAAATTTAATGAATCAAGTAAGGTACTACGCCCCGTTGCAGCCAAAACATAATCTACATTCAGTTTTTGTTGTTTATTTGAGTCTGTAAAATTTAAGTGAACCTGATCATTTTGAACTTCATAAGATTCGGGTAATACTTCGAATTTAATATCTAATTCATTGCTGAGTACTTCTTGTGCCAAATTTTGAAGTGTTGGACTTGTTAATGAGCCAATTCTACGGCTTCGTGCAAAAATAGTAGTCTTTACACCGCAACGATGTAAGGCTTGTGCTAGTTCTAATGCGATTACACCACTGCCAATCACAGCAATAGATTCGGGTAGCTGATTAAGTTCAAAAATTTGATCAGAGGTAAGTAGTTTAGAACCTAGAATATGTTTTTGAGTAGTGTCAATAGTGGGAGTTGTTCCCACAGCAAGAATAAATGATTTTGCTTGAAGTTTTTGACCATTTACAATAATGGTATTGGCGTTCAGAAACTCTGCGCGACCGGAGATTTTATGTTCATTTGGCCAGCTTTCAACATCTTTTAATGTGGCTCTTGTAAAACGATCACGTAAGGTTTGAACATGTTGCATGACGCTAGAGGTATCAATTTCACTTTTGACATCTAGTCCTAAATTATCTGCATGTCCTATTTCGTACATGCGGTTTGCAGTAGAGATAAGTATTTTACTGGGCATACAACCTACGCGTGCACAGGTAGTATCCCAAGGACCATCATTAATGATAAGAATATTTTGTGTTTTTTTAATTGCTTCTTTATAGGCTGAAATGCCTGCTGTTCCTGCACCGATAATGATGATGTCGTACATACGGTTATGCTTCATTTCATGAGTTTAAATCTAATATATAAAAAAACCCTCAGTATAGAGGGTTTAATTGCATTTTTTTACACTTAAAATTTAATACCAGAAGGTAATGTTAAACTTGTACTTACAGTTCCTGCATTATTAGTAGATGAACCTTTGAATGTTATTCCATTAATAGCATGTTCAAAACTAAGACTACCACTTGTAGCTTGTTTAAATTTCAAAATGTTCGTCCCTGTTAATTTAATGCTTCCAGTAAATGTCTGGCTATTTAAACTAGAGGCTTCATTCTCAACTCGAGTCCCATCGATTGTTGTGATGCTAGGTAAAATTAGTTCTTGTTCACCTGAAGTTTTCACACGATAACTTGCTGAACTTGTGGTACCTGGTGTTGAGTTTAATACGAATGAAATTGGTTCTGCAAAAGGAATATTTGGGTTATCGTTAATTAATACATTAAATCCTGATCCAGATTGAATATTGTATAAATCTCCATCGAGAGAAGAGAGATCTTTGTAAATACTGATAGCACCTGTTGTTACTTCACGTTCAATATCATCACCAGTTTCTGGATCCGTAACTATTGCTGTTGTTGTAATTTTATAGTCGCTTGTATTGCCATTTATTAAAACAAACCTTTTTTGTTGAGTTTGTTGTATTCCCCAAGACTGTTGAAATGGATAAGCAAATGCACCAGTAATTGTTACATCATGGAAATTTTTATCTCCATTTTCATTTTCAAATACGTAAATGCGAGTATTGGATTCATATTCTTCTAAGTTTGGTGTCACTTCATCATGTTGTAATTTGATGTTTTTTAGATCATTAGCTGTAATATCGAAATCCCAGTTGTCATAACCCGGTAAGATATTTTTAATATCTTCGCCAATAAAAACATAACATGCTCTATAGTCAGTTTTACTTAAATAGAAACATTTATCTCTGTAGTGATAAGTATTTTTATATGAGTTTAAGTTTATTTTTCTAATATCTAAACTTAATTGTAATGGGCCTTGTGCAAATGTATCCATTGAATGATCAATATAGCCTTTTGCTGTTGATGCATCGTTAGGATCATAATTACCGAATAAATATTGCCCTTAACGTTTTAAAATATCTAACTGTGCTTTTGCTGTTTCAGTTGGAGTTGTTGTACCGCCATTGTTATTGTTTTGATTAGAAGAATCTGTTCCTTCGTTATTAAAATATCCATCACTACCGCCACCACCACAAGCTGTAAGTATCGTTGCTAAAGTAAGTACAAGTGTCCCTTGAACGAATTTCATGAATTACCCCAAAATAGTTATTTATGTATAGAAAAAGTTATATTGCGTAAAGATACCACACATAAAAAATGGCGCAAATAGCGCCATCTTTATATTCGTCATTTTATAGTGCAGTCCCGACACTTACACCAACAGTTGGACGTACATTCATAGAATTACACCCTGTTAGCAACAACGTTGTAAATAAAACGGTGAACATAAATTTAGTCTTTGAGCAAACCTTGAGCCTGAGCTTGATTGAAAAGAGATGTCGAACGAGAGCCGCTACGACAAATCATCAAAATGGGTTTAGGGAGCTCATTATAATATTTGGCAAATTCTTTCACGTCTGTTTGAGAAATTTTACCGCTTTGCACAGGTTGATACACAACACTCACATGAGACTTTTCCGCAATGCCTCGTAACTGTAAAACAGTCACTTCATTGCCCGCCTCATTATCTGGTCGATTAACAATTACAGATTTAAATTTAAGTTGTTTGAGTAAACTTGAAAACTTATCTGTGGTCATTTGTCCAGAGACACTTAAATTTGCATTTAAGAGCTGACTGTTATTATCTGCATAAGTAGGTGCTGAAAAGACGCAAGTCGCGATCAATAAAGCTTTTTGAATGAAAGCCTTAGTCATCCAAAAGATCCATCTGTTTTGCTAGTTGATACAGGTTGTTTGAACGGTTACCTGTACGACAGAACATGAGTACTGGCTTTGGCAATTCATTAAAATGATTAGCAAAGTTACGGACATCTAGCTCAGAAATTTGACCGGCAACAACCGGTTGATGAACATAGTCTAAACCAGCGCTACGTGCTGCTTCTTCAATTTGAGCACTGGTTGGTTGCTCAGGACCACCTTCCATGTCAGGGCGGTTATTGATAATCGATTTAAAGCCCTTTTCAACCACTTGCGCTACATGTTCTGGGCCTATTTGACCTGCAAAACCAACATTTTCGCTCATTGAGTCACTCCATAATTTAATTCATAGATTTATGCTTTATGATAGCATTAAGCACAAACTTGAGCAGATTGTTCTTAAATTTTTATAAGCGATTACAACCATAAAATAACGCAATGGAGCGCGTATGCACGCCTATACAGTCGAACCACTGTATGTCAAAAGCGGACAAGATGTTATAGCTGCTGACTTTTATCGTCCAAAATCTGTTGAAAAACCTGCAGTCATTCTTATGGCACATGGTTTGGCGGCATTACGCCAGTTTAAATTAGTGCAATATGCAAAGCGCTTTGTACAAGCGGGTTATGCTGTCGTATTGTTTGATTATCGCTATTGGGGTGGCAGTACAGGGCGTCCGAGAGAGTTGGTGAATCTTAAAGCTCAACTTGAAGATTGGCGGACCATGATTGATCATTTACAGCAGCGTAAATCGATTGATTCGAGACGCATTGTATTATGGGGAACATCGCTGAGTGGTGGCTATGTACTCAGTTTGGCGGCAGAGCTTAAAAATATTAAAGCGGTGATGGTACAAGTCCCATTTGTCGACGGCGCTGAAAGTGCAAAATTGTATCCCTTACAGCAATTACCTAAAGCGTTAAAATTATCGAGTCAGGACTATATGGGGTCTAAAGTTGGGATGAGTCCAACGACTTTACCTGTAGTTCATCCACATCGATTGTGTTTTTTACAGTCTGAAGATAGTTATGCCGGCTATTTATCGATTGTCAATCCTGATTTTTATTGGAGTGGCGAAATTCCAGCTCGGGCCTTTTTTAAGTTAATCCGTTATCGTCCAATTTTGGATGTCCGGAAAATTAGCATACCTGTACTTTTTATTGCGGCAAAAGAAGATAGTTTGATTCCCATCGAATCAAGCCGAGAAACTGCGACAAATATTGCACCGAATGTGCAATATTATGAGTGGGAAATGCAACATTTTGATATTTATCATGGGCAATGGTTTGAAAAAGCCATGGCAACCCAATTAGAATTTTTACATCAACATGTTGGAGTCAGCTAAATGATCGTTGTGTGTCCTGAATGTGGTGCAAAAAACCGTGTGCCTGAAGAAAAACTCGAAGTTGGACCTGCATGTGGTCAATGTCACCAAGCATTGATTCCATTGGCGCCCATCGAGTTGAATGAAAAGAACTTTGCAAATTTTATTAGCAATAGTGATTTACCTGTGCTGATTGATTTATGGGCTGAATGGTGTGGACCATGTAAGATGATGGCGCCACACTTTGCACAAGTTGCAAAATCAAATCCGAAGGTGGTTTTTGCCAAAATTGATACCGAAGCAAACCCTCGATTGAGCGGTGCATTTAATGTTCGTAGTATTCCTACACTGGTTTTGATGAATAAAACCAACGAAATTGCTAGAATAAGTGGTGCAATGCGTGCTGGTGAGTTACAACAATGGCTCAACCAGCAGTTAAATCTACCTCAATAAATGTCAGCGCCAGGAGCTAAAGTGTCAGAAACTCATGTAAAACCTGAAGGAACGCTTTCCCTACAAACCATCGCGATGCCTGCAGACACCAACTGGAGTGGTGATGTTTTCGGTGGTTGGATCGTGTCACAAATGGACTTGGCCGGTGCAATTCACGCAGAGCGTTTCAGTCAAGGACGCTGTGCAACGATTTCAATTAACCAAATGACCTTCCTCGTTCCTGTGAAAGTCGGGGATGTCATCAGTGTATATACCAAAATTTTAAAAGTGGGTAATACCTCTATCCAAATGCAGATTGAAGTTTGGGATAGTCATGACAGCTCACGTGATCCAATTCGCGTAACCGAAGGTGTGTTTACATTTGTCGCTGTGGATGTGAAAGGTGCTAAGCGTCAAATTCCTGCGGATGCAAAAGCTAAATTTGCTGCAGATCAAGCTTAATTAAAGTTAGACGCAAAAAAAAGCCGCTCAATCGAGTGGCTTTTTTATGAATAGTGACTGAGAAATTAGAACATTGTATTTGAATTGGCACTGGTTTCAGGAATGCTCTGTTGCACATCCCAATGTTCGACGATCTTGCCATTTTCAACACGGAAGATATCAATAATGGCTTCTCCACGGTCTTGATTATTTTGCGTAGAGTGCGCATGTAAATAGACCAAATCACCTTCGGCAGCGGCACGTTTGATCTGGTTTTTTGCTTCAGGATTCTGTTTAAAATATTGGGTGAAGTAATCGACAAATGGCGCTTTGCCATCAGGTACATGCGGATTATGTTGAATATATTGATTGCCAATATATCGGTCAGCATATGTCTTAACTTGATGTTTAAGAAAGACACCTTCATAAAAATCAATCACGATTTTCTTATTTTCCGCTGCTTGGCTGGTTTGAATATTGCTATCAGCCGCTTGATTTGGAGTCGTTGGCGTTGCAGGAATTGTGCTTTGGCAAGCAGTTAAAAACACCACCATGCTGATGAATGAAAGGGGAATGATTTTTTTCATAAAGTGCTCAATATATTTGTGTCGTGCAAGCATATTGAGCGGAATTACGGCGTATAAATAGTAAAAAACAGTCTTGATTTTGCTGAAATTTGGTAAAACTTATACTTACCTAAAAGTAAGTTTTATTTACATTTATTTATTTTTCAGAGCGGATTTTGCCACCCACGCCCAAAGCATTTCACATTGAATCGGTGCTTCACCAGATTCATCGGTGACTAAGACCTGTACTAAGGTTTCACCTTTTTCTGTGCTTTGCATTTGTCGTTGCTGTTCGGGTGTAAGCGTTGCGATGGCTTTCATCCCACCTTGGGTTGGACGTTTAAAATCAACTTTGAAACTTTTAATTAGGACAATGGCGCTATCAGGGACGTTCATTGCTGTGACAAAACCTGTGGCTGTTTCTGCGATCAGCGCCATGGCACAGGCATGTACTTGCCCGATATGGTTTTGCATCGCCTTATGATTGGCGATGCTCACCTCAACACGCTCAGGGCTGACATGTTGATATTGGATTTTAGCCGTTCCAACCATGGGCACGACACGACCAAAAGCTCGACTGAGCAAACGACTTTGAATACCTTTGGGTAATTTAGAGCTTGCTTTGACCAGTTTATTTAGACGATTTGGACGTGCCATATTGACCTCAATGGCAGTTGTGCTGCCTTAATCTTTAAAGTTGTTAAATTGAAGCGGCACACCAAACTGTTGCTCTTTTAAGAACGCCATCACTTGTTGCAAAGTGTCACGTTTCTTGTCAGTCACACGAATTTTGTCGCCTTGAATAGAAGATTGCACTTTAATGCCGCTTTCTTTAATGGCTTTATTGATTTTTTTTGCAGTATCAGAGTCAAGACCGTCTTTTAGTTTGATCACTTGAATGACGTTTTTACCAGAAGCCGTCATTTTTTGTGGATCGAGTGCTTGAATGTCGACTTTACGTTTGAAGAAATGATTTTCGAGCATGGTATACACTTGCTCACATTGGAAATCGCTTTCTGTTGAGATTTTGATTTCCTTATTTTTCTCATTTAACTCAATTGAAACGTCTTGACCACGGAAGTCAAAACGCGTCGCAATTTCTTTTTGCGTGTTTTGAACTGCATGATTTACTTCAAAAACTTCTAATTCGGAAACAATATCAAAAGAAGGCATAGATTAGACCTTTACAAAGGGAAAGAATATCTGAGATGCTAGGGATGTTTTCTTCATTTGCCAAGTGTTGTTTACATCAAAAGGAGTGCGCAATGATCCGTAAACAAGAAATTACAACATTTGAGTTCCCAGAAGACTCGATTATCTGGGATGTTCGCGATGCAAGTGCTTATGCTGAAGCACATGTGAAAGGTGCGGTTAACCGACCGATCAACGCATTGTCATCAGATGCACTGACTCAGGTGTCAACGGATCAACCCATTTACATTTTATGTGGTGGCGGAAGTAAAGCTCCACGTGCAGCAGAGTTACTAGAGGGTTTTGACAGCTCACGTGAATATGTAATCTTAATGGGCGGCACGCGTGCTGCTCGTGATGCCGGTCTTCCTTTGGAACAAGGGAAATAAGATCGAATCAAAAAAAGCGCCGAAAGGCGCTTTTTTATTGCAAGTTATTTTTCTTGAGGTGGTGCTGAGGGCACCTGACCTTGAAAATAAGGCTTCTTGGTTTTTTGTTTCGCTTTGGCGCGTCGTATAAAACGTGCTGCATGAATTTTATCGAGTAGCTGTGTTGGAATAGGGCAGGCTTCTTTTAAGACTAGCGCGGCAATGATTTCACTACAGAGCGGTGCATACAGGAAACCTTTAGAACCGAGTCCACTACAGCTATAAATGTGCTGATCTTCATGGACTGCACCAATTACCGGGAAAAAGTCTTTCGTCTGTGCGCGAATCGCAGCACGTCCATGCCATTGCTCAATCGGTGCTAAGGTTTTGGCAAAGTCAGGGAACACACTGTGGATAAGTTCATAGTTATGCACATGGTCTTCGGTGAGAACGTCGGTGTCATCACGGCCGGGATAAAATGACGCGCCCATAATCATCTGTTCGGCATCCAGTTGCATACAATAGCCTCCATAACTATAGGCGGTATGCATATCCATTTGTTGAGCGGGGTTGTTCAACCAACTGACTTGTCCACGAATGGCACGCAGCTCTGGATAATCTGTTTGTAGCTGCATACTTTCACGTGCTGCACAGAGAATGACATGTTCGACAGATGGAAGCTGCTGATCCTGTGTAAATAGCGCAACGCCATTTTGTTGCTGCTCAATGCGTTGAATATCTGCTTGTAACAATTCAATGTGCGGATGTGCCAAGATTTGGTCACGAAGCTGATGTGGACTGACCGCGCCTGCTTGTTTGAGGAGCAGGGTTGGAAATGCTGAAGCTAATTGATTTGGCGTGCCTTCTTCAGCAGCTAACACCTCTGAAGGATAAGCTTGAGCTAAATCAAGGTATTCTGCTTTATTTTTTAAAATAGATTGGTGAATCTGTAAGGGACGAAATGCCTTGAAGTTTTGATAATGCTTGAGCGCATATAACCAACTGAGGGTCATCAGATGCTCAGCACTTTGTTCAATTGGACAGAGTTTAGGGTTGAGTAGAGCAAGAGAATTACCCGACCCACCGCTGAGTGGTGCTGATTTCTCGTAAATACGCACTTGATGCCCGCGTTGAGCAAATGCCCAAGCACAGCTTAAACCTGCGATGCCAGCGCCAATAATTGCGATTTGACGAGGGTTATGACCTACAGTGATTTCAGAATTTTTTTTTTCGTCTAAAGTGGGAAGGTTAGCAACTTCGGATTGATCATCTGATCTTTCAGGTGCGAGCCAAAAAGCTTTGAGCATTTCACGCTTATGAGCAAAGCCACGTGGTCGTGTAATGGTAATACCATGCTCACGTAAGCCGCGTTTCAGTACACCTGCCACACTAAATGAGGCGAAGGTCGTCCCAATGTCCGATAGACGCACGATATTTTTGAGTACGTTTTCTTCCCACATGTCAGGATTACAGGCGGGTGCAAAACCGTCCAAGAACCATGCATTGACTGTAGCAGTTTTTGCCATGACAGGAAAAACGTCGTGTGCATCGCCTAACCAAAGATCAATCGAAAAACGCTCTTCTGGAAAATTGAGTCGATGACATCCCGCAATGGGTTCAGGATATTGCGCAATCAGTTGCTGTGCCAAAGGCTGTAATTCAGGCCATGCATTTAATGTACGAATGAGGTCTGCTTTAGATAAAGGGAATTTTTCTACAGAAATAGCATGTAGATGGCTGTGATTATCTGGACGAACCTGTTGCCATAATTGCCACAGGGCCAAAATATTTAAGCCTGTACCAAAACCTGTTTCGCCGACACTGAAATATTCAAAATCAGTCAGTGCCGCAAGGCGAGTGTCGAGGTCATTCCCTTTTAAAAACACATGACGTGTTTCGAGTAGACCGTTGTCCTTCGAAAAATACACATCACCAAACTGTTTAGACACTGGTATATCAATGCCATCGATCATTTGCCAATCGAGATCGGCAGTCTGAATTGCACCTGACAAAACTCAAGCAACCTTTAAATTGAAGTAGAACAACGAATTACCATTGACGACGACGTTTGGTATAGACGTAACTGGCCAACAAGAAACCTAAAATCACGCCAACACCAAGCGTGGTGCCACCATATAAAAACATCTGCGCGCTACGTTCACTTTGCAGCACTTGTACTTGTACGCCCAAGCTATCATTTTTAAGTTGTAATTCTTGGTTTTGCGCCAAAGCTTCAAGGTTAGCTTTTTCTAATTGTTGTAAGCGTACAGATTGGTCTTTGACCATCGCTTTAACTTTGGCATCTTGCAGCGCTTTATTTTTTGCCAATTGCTCAATGGTCAATGGGGTTGCATCTTGAGGTTGACCATTGGGATTGACGGTTGCCGCCACTTTAATGATGCCCGGTTTATTGGCAGGAATAGTATGCGGCACAGGATTGGGAGGAGGTGTTGCAGTCGTTGCTTGAGCAGCAGGGGCTACAGCAGGTGCAGGAGCCGGTTCTTCAGCCCATGCAGTTGAACAAATTAAAGATAAGCCCAGTAAACTAGAAACAACGACGCGCATGAACCTTATCCTTTAGGAAATGCTTTGTTAAATGGTTTGACATCAATTTGGCCATAAACCCCTTCTTTGAGGAAAGGTTCATCTGCCAACCATTGGTTTAAGGCTTCACGACTATCAAAATCGACAATGATCGTACTGCCATAAAAACCAGCTTGCGGGTTTGCCGGATCTTTAGGCATTGCACCTGCAACAATCAGACGACCTTCATCATCAAGTTTTTGTAGACGTTCAAGATGTTGAGGGCGAACTGCAAGGCGCTTTTCCACTGTACCTTCATTATCTGTACAGCTTACGACGAATAATGGCATGACTTTTCCTGATTTTTGACCGAATGGATTATTCTGAGGTCTTAAAGTATTTACGTAATACAATAAACTGAATAATGATAAAGGAAAACATCACGATCATGTCACCAAAAGCAGTGAATTCACCCCAATATTTTCCGTCTGCAAACAAATAAGCGAAAAAGGTGTGTAAACATGACATCACCACGAACATTGCAGCCCATGCATAGTTCAATCGTTTCCAACCGACAGCGGTTAAATTTAAGACTGGACCAAATAAACGTTCGATGAGTGGTTTCTTATCTTTACTAAATAGTGGTGAAAGTAAAAACGCCCCTGCGAAAACTAAGTTCAGTAAAACGGCTTTTAAACGAATATAAAAATCATCGCTTAGCATCAGGGTAATACCACCAAATATCACGGTCATAAACAACACAATCCATTGTTGTTTATCTAGACGGAATTTTTGCATGACAAACAATGCACCATAAACCACCAGCATGGAAATGATGAGACCTGATGTTGCCACAAGAATGTTATTGTTATCGACACCCCCAGCAGAACCAATCAATTGTAATAATGGGTGCTGCGTATCTTTTGGATCTACAGTTTTATATAAATAAAAGAAAATAATGAGTGGCACAAAGTCTAAAAGTGCTTTCATGTTAGAGTATCTAAATCTGATCAAATAAATGACATAGTATAGAGATGCAAGGCGTAGATTTACATACACACAGTAATATTTCTGATGGTACTTTGTCACCAGAGGCTTTGGTGCAGGCCGCAAGTGCTATTGGAATTCATACGCTGGCTTTGACTGATCACGATACGATGGACGGATTGTTGGCAGCAGAGCAGGTCGCGCATGAATTAAAGCTGCAATTAATCTCTGGCGTGGAGATTTCCAGCCAGTGGTCGAGACCTGCGACCAAAAAAAGTTATGGTGTGCATATCGTCGCTTTAAATATGCAAAATCCTGCGCCCTTACAAGCCTTATTGATGGATCAAAAGCGTATTCGAGCGGAACGTGCTCGGCAGATTTGTGACTTACTGATACCGTTAATCGGTCAAGATATTTATAGCGATGTGATTGCCAAGGTCGACCATATTCCAGATCGGGTAACACGTACCCATATTGCCAAAACTTTGGTGGAAAAGGGTGTGGTTTCACGTTCACAACAAGCTTTTGATAAATATATTAAAGAAGGCAAAAAAGCCTTTGTAAAATTTGAAGGTCCGAGTCTTGCTGAAACCATTGAGGTGATTCATGCCAGTGGTGGCTTTGCAGTGTTGGCGCATCCGACGCGTTATGATTTATCTGCGACCAATATTCGTTATTTGATTGAAATCTTTGCTGAAGCGGGCGGTGATGCAGTGGAATTACCACCGGCAATTGAGCCATTATCGACTCGTCAAATGGTAGATCGTATGATTGCTGTCTTTAACTTAAAAGTTTCTGTTGGGAGTGATTTTCATGGTGACAATATGCCGTGGATTAAACTCGGCAATATCCCTCGAGTGAAAGAGGGGCAAGTTGGAATTTGGGAGAGCTTTGCTTAAAGCTTTGCGCGATGATTGCTCTCACTTACATATCTTCGATATACCAAAAAAGTGTACGACAAAGCTATGTAAGCGAGGGTTTAGACCCATTGATCAATTACAGTAAATTGTGATCTTTGGCTTGAATCGGTGGTGGGGTGGGTTTGCCTAAAGTTCCAAGTAGCTCAATTTCAATAGTTCGAACCATTGAGTCCAAAGGAAGGTCATTGCTTTGTGTACCAAAGGGCTCTTCAATCTCTGAACTCAGCGCATCTAAGCCTAAAAAGGTATAGGCCAAAATCCCCACCAATAGGGGAGTCGCTAGACCTAAAGTAGACCCCAAGCTAAAGGGTAAGACAAAACAGAAAAAATAAACGGTTCGATTCAGCAAGACCGAATAAGCAAACGGTAATGGCGTAGTGGCAATACGGTCACAGCCGGTTTGTACGGTACTGAGTTCCATCACATGCTGATTCATCTGGGTATAAATAATATCTGAAATTTCACCATCTTTGAGCGCCTGCATCAGCTCCCATTGAATCAAACTCAATGTGTACTGCGGTGCATTGGCTTGTTGGTATAACTGAGTGATGGCATTCGCGCTCATGCCGCTGGTTTCAACTAGTTCAGTGGGGTTGGCGGTTTGATGGCGGAGTCGGTCACGCAAAACATTGGCAAACACAATCACATGTTGGATCACACGTTCACGACGGCCTTGACTGAGTAAACGGCAGTCACGGTCAAAATGTCGCGCGTTGGCAATCAAAATGCCCCACAAACGCCGAGCTTCCCACCAACGGTCATAGCAGGCTGAGTTTTTAAAGCCCAAGAAAATCGACAGCACAACACCGATCAGGGTAAAGCCGACCAAAGGAAATTCGGTAAAATGGAAGATATCGACATAGGATAAGCCGCCCACAATGGCAGACAGCAACATAACGATCCCGAGCGGCGGTAAAACCTTAGGTAAAATCGTTCCTCGCCAAGAAAATAGCAGTTTAAAAATACTCGGTTGGTCACGGACGATCATGTTCGAATGATAATTTCTAGTTTTAAAAAATTATGATGATCTTCGGGTTTGCTCAAGCACTTGTCAATAACTGTTTCATGCAGATGAGTGTGCTTGGAGCAAGCCATGTTCAGCAAAGGAAAAACTCCCTTCTGTTGAGATAATGCAATGATCGATCAGTCGAATTTCCACCAGCTGACAAGCCTGCTGAATGAGCCGAGTCAATTCAAGATCGGCAGCAGAAGGTTCTGCACGACCGAAAGGATGATTATGTGCAATGATGATACTGCTGGCGTGTTCAGAAATGGCGTATCGCAGCAGTTGATTGATGGAAATTTCACAGGTATTGAGGCTGCCATAAAAAAGTTTTTTAAAGTTTATTTTTCTTAAATGCGCATCTAGGCAGAGCACGCCAAAGACTTCTTGACGTTCCGCTAAAAATTCAAAGCGAAGAAAATTTTGTAATTGTTCAGAGTGTTGCAAGTGCAAGGCTTCATTTTGAAAATGTTGACTCACATAGCGTTTACCGAGTTCTTTTACCGCCATGAGCTGCGCATATTTACTGTTTCCAATGCCATGAAACTGGCGTAAATCCTCAAGTGACGCATCCATCAGCGCTTGCAACTGACCAAAGTGTTGGATCAAGACTCGTGCGAGTTCGACAGCAGAGTGCTGCTGGGAACCTGAGCGTAGGAAGATAGCCAGTAGCTCAGCATCGGATAAACTTTGTGCGCCTTGTTGAATCAGGCGCTCACGTGGGCGCTCTTGTTCAGGCCAATTTTTAATTGAATTATTCATTATTCTTAGACTTTTTTATTATCAGTCAATCGGCTTTTTCACAGCAGATTATTGGGTCAGTGCATATTTAATGCTATTGTGAGCGCCACTGCAACAGATAGGTAGCCTGTTCGTGAGCTTTGATTTAAGTGTAATGCCCACAAAAAATATTCTTTTAGGTGTCACTGGTGGTATCGCAGCCTATAAAAGTGCCATTCTTGTCCGTCGATTAAAAGATGCCGGATTTGATGTGCGCGTGGTGATGACACAAGGTGCGCAAGCCTTTGTGACCCCGCTAACGTTTCAGGCGCTTTCAGGCAACCCTGTGCATACCGAATTACTCAATCCCGAAGCAGAAGCGGGTATGGGGCATATTGAATTGGCACGTTGGGCTGATTTGGTATTGGTCGCTCCTGCAAGTTGCGACACGCTGGCAAAATTTGCGGCGGGTTTAGCAGATGATCTTCTTTCGACACTTTATCTTGCGACAAAAGCACCCGTCTGGGTTGCCCCAGCGATGAATCAGCAAATGTGGGCAGCCAAAGCGACACAACGTAATTTAAATACACTGGTTGAAGATGGCGTACATGTGATCATGCCTGATGCCGGTTCTCAAGCATGTGGAGATGTGGGCTTAGGACGTATGCCTGAGCCAGAAGATTTGGCGGATCAAGTGACGGCCTATTTTCATCAAGCACAGCGAGCCATTGCTGAAAAATTTGGCATGCTTGCAGGTAAACATGTGGCGATTACAGCCGGTCCAACACGTGAGTCGATAGATCCTGTACGTTATATTTCCAACCACAGCACAGGTAAAATGGGGTTTGCTCTGGCAGCGGCATGTTATGCAGCTGGTGCTAAAGTAACGCTGATCGCAGGACCCGTCAGTTTAGATACACCAAATGGTGTACGACGGATTAATGTGCAGTCTGCAATTAAAATGTTAGATACCAGTCTGCAAATGTTAGATGAAGGCTGTGATATTTTTATCGCAACAGCGGCGGTTGCAGATTATCGCGTGGCAGAAGTTGCAGAGCATAAAATCAAAAAAGCTGGCGATGAACTCAATGTGGCTTTAATTAAAAATCCAGATATCGTTGCAACGATTGCGCAGCAGTCAAAACGTCCATTTATGGTTGGATTTGCCGCCGAGACACGCAATGTCGAAGAGTATGCTGCCGGCAAACTTGTGGCAAAAAAACTCGATATGATTGCGTGCAATGATGTTTCACGTAAAGACATTGGTTTTGCTTCAGACGAAAATGCCATGACTGTGTTCTTCGCAGATCAATATCAAATGGAAAAGCGTGATTTAGAGAAAGCCTCAAAACAAGAAATTGCACAGCAATTGGTGGAAGCCATACATGATGCGCTACATCATGAGCCTGAAACAGACGATGAATAATTTCAGTTGATTCCTTAAAAATCCCCGCAATGTTTGGGGATTTTTTTTATGGCGCTTTTACGATGTTTTGTTTAAGGCTCTATATTGAAAAAATCACAATAGGATCGTTTTGATGTTGAAACTTTGACGGCTAGGAAACTATTACCAAAATGGTCATTTTCAACAAAAATATGTCAGCAATAGACCAAGGCTGTCAGTGTTTTAAAACAGCAAAAATGCAATTTAAGTGATTGATATCAAAATTAAATATAAAATTGAGAAATCTTGATAATTTGGCTTGTACTGTGTGTTTTATTGGCTATTATGAAGCAAACAATGAGGAATGTTTGGATCGCAATCTGTGAACGGTCTGACTTTTTCATCAAAAATAAATGCATCATGGGGGATGCAATATGTTTCGATGGCTCACCATTTTTTTACTGTTGAGTTTGGCTGGTTGTAGCTATTTTGTCTCGACAGATGAATTATCTCGGCAGATTGAGCAGCAGATGCAGCACGAGTTTGATCAGAATCCAGATTATCGGCAGTACCATTTACGGATTCAAAATATAAAAGTATTAGAACGTAAGGGATTAAGTTTTAAGGCTCAGGCGACGTTGCAATACGATGGTCAGCCTTATACTGTTTTGGTCGATATTTACAAAGATTTGCAAGGTTATGCATGGAAAATAGATGAAGAACAATTTGCCTTCATTGACGAAGCTGAAATTGCAAAATATCAGGCGCAGTTAGATCAAGAGTTGAATCATTTGGTTGAGGAATTGGAACAGCCAACCGAGGAGGTTGAGCCTGTTACATCGGCGCCTGAGAGCTATGTGGGTTTACGTGAGGAAGAAGATCCATCAGATTATCAATGGACTGGCTATGATGAGCCTTTTCCCAAGGGGAACATTACGGTCAATAGTCATTGAGTGATGATGTGACTTTTTAGATGATTTAGCTGAGTTGTGACGATGTTGCTAAACACGTACTTGGTGAGGCATGACGAATAAAAAAGCCCGCAAAATAGCGGGCTTTTACTTTATAGAATTAATCTTCTAAAACGACTTTAGGATGATCACGTAAATAGTCTTCTGTACGTTGCATTGCATCTTTAATATTTTGGATGGCATTTTCCACATCGGCAAAGGTTTTGGCATTGCCACCACTTAAAGCCTGACGCCATTTTCGAGCACCTGGTAGATTTTGGAATAAACCTAAAATATGACGGGTAATGATAGAAAGCGGCGCACCTTCTTCCATGCGTTTAGCAATATACGGTAGCATCTGATCGATAATATCGAAACGGTTGGGTAATTCGAGATCCCAAAGCTGACCGATCTCAGCCAATAAATACGGGTTGTGATAAGCCTCACGGCCAATCATCACGCCATCAACATGTTGTAAATGTTGCTGTGTTTCAGCAAAGGTTTTCACCCCGCCATTAATTTCGATCAATAAATTTGGACGTTCTTGTTTCAGACGATAAACATCTTCATAACGTAAAGGTGGCACATCACGGTTTTCTTTTGGCGACAAACCTTGCAGCAGGGCAATACGGGCATGCACGATAAAATTGTTACAGCCAGTCTTTGCAACCGTATCAACAAAATGCAGCATTTCTTCATAAGACTGCATGTCATCAATCCCGATGCGGTGTTTCACGGTCACTGGAATATCAACAGCATTTCGCATTTCAGTAATACATTCTGCAACCAAATCAGGCTCTGCCATCAAGCATGCGCCAATTTTATTGTTCTGAACGCGGTCACTCGGACAGCCGACATTGAGGTTTACTTCATCATAGCCCCAGTCCTGTGCCATCTTGGTACAGGTCGCTAAATCTTTGGGATTTGAACCACCAAGCTGTAACACAATCGGGTGTTCTTCGTTGTTATAGTCCAAATGACGATTCGCACCGCCAAATAAAATCGCACCTGTGGTGACCATCTCGGTGTAGAGAATCACATTGGGATTAAATAAGCGTGCAAAGAAACGATAGTCACGAGTCGTCCAATCCATCATTGGCGCAACACTAATTCGTGGTTGAAGTTTATTTTCAATGGGTTGGAGATCAGTCATTAAAAAAACACGCCTTAAAAGAACAAGATGGAAGAACGAAATGGAAAATGGTGAAGAAATACCAAAAGCTGTCTGAAATACGATGAAAAAAACCGCATTTCAAGACGCGCGCAATATTAGCATAAATTGTGGTTTGGGGCATGGTCTTGCTAGCGTGACATATTCAAGGTCAGGCTAGAAAAAGTCGGAAGTGTGGCTTAAGTAATTTAAATTTTTATGTGATTAATCTATAATTTTATAAACTTTATTGTATGGTTTCTTAGCAGATTTGACTGCCTGCCTTTATGTCTTTATTTTCCCAATATCTATTGCAACGCCAGTTTTGTATCTCGTTTGAATATCTAACGACGCAAAAAACGCATCTGGTCCCAACGACATTTGCAGGCTTTCCTGTGTGCATGACATTGGCTGACCGAGTACAAAGTGACACGGATATTGCTCCTTTAGAAGCAATGCAAGACTACCCTCAAAGCAAAGAAAAAATTCTGCATTATTCGGGGAAAGGTCGAGATATCTCAGATTTTCAAACTTTTCTGAAAGATGCTCAGCAGCACGGGGTAGAGAATTTACTTTTGCTCAGTGGTGATAAACTCAAGCAGCATCAGGATGGGGCAAATGATCCGACTCTACGGAGCCGTTATTTAGAGTCGGTCAATCAAGTCATGGCAGCCAAAGACTATGGCGGGTTTTATTTAGGGGTAGCATTTAATCCTTTTAAATATGCAGAAGCAGAAAAGGATGCGCAGTTTTTTAAACTGAATAAAAAAATTCAAGCTGGCGCTGACTATGTGATTACACAGTTGGGCTTTGACATGGATGTGTTGAGCAGTTACCAACACTATATGCAGCAATACTATCCACATGTACCTGTATTGGCGTGTGTCATGCCGCTGACCTTTACCCGTGCCCGCTTTATGGCCAAGCAAAAAGTCGCAGGCATCGTGCTTTCAGCAGATGTATTAAATTTTTTGCAACAAGAACAGCAAACTGACGCCATACAAGCTGAACAAAATGTCTATGCCCGCTGCGCTTTACAAATATTAATGTGTCAGCATTTGGGCTATGCAGGGGTTCATTTATCGGCCTGTCATAAAGCGGAAGAACAAGAGAAGTTGCAAAAAGCAATTTTGCAATTTGCCACATTAACGTTTGAACAATGTTTAGCAAAATGGAAAATGCTTTGGCGCTCTAGTGTAGATGTGAACTTCCACCCGACGGGCGCAAATAACCATAAAGCTCCAGTTGAACAAGTTTTGAAATATAAAAGTATGCATGTCATGCATGAGTTATTTTTTAGTTCAAAACTGGCCAAAGGGGTGGGATCTTATATTTTTGCGGCCAAATTATGGCAAAAACCGAAAGCTGATGCAGCCTTGCTGAAAACAGAATTTATCAGTAAACATGGCATCGTGGGCTGTGAAAGTTGCGGACAATGTCGTTTAGGTGAAACCTTGTATATTTGCCCAGAAACCTGCCCCAAAGGATTAGCCAATGGACCCTGTGGTGGCTCCAACCTTGACCGCTGTGAGTTTGAAGACCGTGAGTGTATACACTCGGTCAAAGCGCGGTTGGCGAAAGCCGTGGGTCAAGAAAAAATGCTGAAGCAAGAGCTCATCCCTACCGTCGCAATTGAAACTCGGCACAGTAGCTCTTGGAAAAACTGGTTCGTTCCACCGAATTCGTCACCAACAGAACAATAATTAACTTAAAGCAATATTCAGTCTGAAATCTTCATAAATGTGAATCTTTCAAGCGCTAATCATTCTAAAAATCAGACGAATAGTCGTATAAAAAAATGAAAAAGATGAAAGAAACAATTAAGATCAACAGCAGATGAAAATCAAAAATTAAAAATAGAAATTTAAAGAATTTGGGGAATACCACATGATGCAAAAAACCTGCTTAGGATTAGCTTTAGTTTTCACATTGTCAGGCACAACAGGCTGTTCAGTTGTCATGGCAAGCAAGCAGTCAAACAAGAAAAATATTGAAATGATTCAACAAGGGCTATCTCGTAACTTGGTGATTGCTGAATTTGGCGCACCGATCACCTCTGAATATAAAAATGGCAAACGCTATGAAATTTATACTTTTACCCAAGGTTATTCGACTGCCAGTAAAGTCGGACGTGCGTTTTGGCATGGTGCTGCAGATGTGGCGACCGTGGGGTTATGGGAACTTTTAGGAACACCTGCCGAATCCGTTTTTAATGGAAAGAAAATGTCTTATGAATTGATTTTTGATGAAAATGATCTGTTAGAACGTTATACCTATCTCACACAAGATGAAACCAAATAGTTGAATACAGAGATATTTTGATTGCATGCTGGTAAACAATTGCGCTAAGTTCAAATGGTAGAAAAATAAACGAATTATCCATTGGAATTTAGCAGGCATGATGCTACTTGAAGAAATATTCAAAAGTAAAAAGTCGGAACATACCGACCAATTTAATTTACGCATTCATCGAGGTTTAAGTTGGCTGAAAAAGTCGATTGATCTTCAAGATGATCTCGATTTGCAATTTATCAGTTTGTGGGTGTCCTTCAACGCAATATATGCGCAAGACTTACAGATTGCTCAGGACAAGCAAAGCTTAAGGCAGTTTTTATATGTGATTTGCCAAAAGGATGCAGAGCATAAAATCTATAATATTTTATGGGAGCGTTTTAGTCAGCCGATACGGTTTTTTTTGGATAATCCCTATGTTTATCAGGGTTTTTGGGATTATCAAAATCAAAAAATTAGCCATGACGCATGCAAAGAGGGCTTGGCGCATGAAAAACAGAAAGTACTACGCGCGCTTAAAGAAAAAGATTCCGTTGATATTTTAATGGTGCTGTTCAATCGCATGTATACGCTACGCAATCAAATGGTTCATGGCGGCGCGACCTATAAAAGTTCGGTCAATCGGAAACATCTTCAAGATGGCTGCACAATACTGTCGGCACTCTTACCGGTGTTTATGGTGATTCTTTTGGAAAATGCAGAAACCTTGGATTTAGGCAAACCCTTTTATCCCGTGGTGCAGGTCAGTTAATTTGCAAAAATAAAGCCACTTATTGTGGCTTTAGAGCAATGATCCATACATTTCATTGTGGATATTTCAGTTGCCGTGCAGTATAGAGTTGATCGATTAATACGAAAAATCCAGCAGCAATTACTAAAGCAATCCCTGTCATGCAGGTAGTGGTCCAGCCACCATGATGCCATGCAAACACGCCCAAAGCTGAACCACATGCACCACCGACAAAATAAAACGTCATGTAAATTGAATTGATTCGAGAGCGTGCAATCGGGTTGAGTTGGAAGATAATATTTTGATTACAGCTATGTACCATAGCCAAACCGAGGTTGATTAAACCATAGCCCAAAATATAAAAGGCGAGGGAGCTTCCACCCAAATATAGCAGTCCCCAACTGAGGGCCAAGATGCTGCAACCGAGCCAAGTTAATTTTCGGTTGAAACCCAAATCCGCCCAACGCCCAATCCACTGTGTCGATAGGGCACCAAATACACCAACTAAAGTCACAACACCGACCCAAACATCGGCCAATTGAAAAGGTGGCTCAGTCAGTAACATGGCAATGGTGGAAAACAGCATACTCATCGCGGCAAAGACACAGCCTCCAATTAGAGAACGGAAAATTAACCGTGGCTCATGTTTGAGTAATGCGCCCATTGACTGGAAAACTTGGCTGTAGGGCATCCGTGTGATGCTGACCACGGGCAGACGTTTTTTGAGTAAGAGTGCTAATACCAACATCAAGAGCGCACTGAGGATGTAAATCGATTTCCAATGAAACAGATAGGACAATAAGCCAGAGAGACTGGTCGATAACAGAATGCCGACCAATAACCCACTCATTAAAAAGCCAACAACTGCCCCAATTTTTTCAGGTCGTATCGCAACAGTGACCAAAGGGATAAGAACCTGAGCAGCCACTGAAAATAGCCCCGTGATAATGGTTCCTGCCCAAAGCATGTATAGATTGGTCGAAAAAGCACAGAGGGCTAAACCGACAGTCGCACCAAGCATGAGTAATGGAATAAATTTGGCTTTATTCACAATATCGCCAATCGGCACAATAAACAGTAGACCCAAAGCATAAGAAATTTGCGCAAAGGTGACGGTTAGCGCAACTTCAGATTGTGGAATTTGAAAGCTCTGTTGGATAGAAGCCACTAAAGGTTGGCAATAATAATTGGCACCCGCACATAAACCACATGCAGCAGCCATAAGCCACAACAGGGTTTTATCATGGCTAATGTCGATCGAGGCTTTCATAAATTGTCCAGATATTGGGCGGAAGCGTATGCAAAGAATTTGCTGCCACGCTGTTGTGGTCACTATAAGGAAAATCAAACAGGTCTTAAAGTGTTTCTCTGTGAATTGTATCCACGCACGCGTTTAGGATTTCTTACTGAGACTGATCATCAAGACACCCAGCATATTCAGACCGCAACCGACCCATTGCCATAGGTTTAAGTGTTCATTCAATAAAGCGACGGCCAGTAAAATCGTTAAAATGGGCCCGATAGATGCAATCATGGCCGATTGTGCAGCCCCAAGTCGGACGATACTTTGCATCATCAAAATGGTTGGAAGTACGGTAACCAATAGTCCGAGCGCTAAACCATACAGCCAGACTTGACTCGGGAGTTGTTGAAGCAAGGCAATGGGCTGCGGTGTTGCAAATAGAAAATGAATAATCGTCCCAACGCAGGCTATGCTCAGGGCTAGACCAGTAAAGTGTAAAGAACCAAACTTTTGCATGAGGCCTGGCGTGAGTAATAAGTAAATTGCAAATAACACGGCACTGGCAAAAACCAAACTACATCCGAGCCAAAAATACTGATCATGTGGTGTGGTACTTTGTTCTTGTAGCATCACTAACACTGTCCCGCCATAACTTAAAATCAGGGCAAGGATGGTTTTAAAACTCAGTGGCTTTTTGAATAAAACAGCGGAAGCCAGTACAGTTAATGTGGGATACAGGAAAAGTATAATTCGTTCAAGCGAAGCACTGATATACATCAAGCCACGGAAGTCGAGCCAACTCGAAAAGTAATAGCCGATTAGACCGGAAATGAGCAAGAGCACCCAATCTTTTCGTTGAATCGTTTGATAGGAACGTCGACTCAGCCATGCAATGACCAAGAAAAACGGCAATGCACTCATCATGCGTAAAGCCATGAGGACTGTGGCATCGACAAGAGGAGAAAGTGCATAGGCTTGCTTAATAAAAATCGCTTTGGTACTAAACAAGAAGGCAGCAATCAGTGCAAAAATTGCACCGATGAAGTGCGGACTAAGGTTTCTTGACATAAGTGACGGTGTGCCTCATGACGACTGAATGAATTCGACAGCATTGTTCTGATAAGTTTGAACTGTCATTTTGATTATAAAAAATGCATCGTGCGAGTAAAAATGCAAAAAAAGAATAGTACTTATTCCTTTATGCATAAGGGATTGCTAGATCAAACATGAAAAACAGCGGAAGAAATGACCAATTTGGTTTTGAATTTTTTAATCTCAACATGACTCGGCAGGTCAAATATATCAGGCTGAAACATTTAAGGTGAAAATTGCACACAAATGGTGCAATAGTGTTTTTTAGGGATAGAAAGTCAGTAGCGATATCATGATGCTAAATATTCAAAAAATTATTTTTTTAGCTAAAAAAGTCAATTCTAAGACTTAAGGCGAAGCATCAGGTGGGGAGGGCAAGATCTCAATAAACCCGAAACGTGCGCAAAAATCCATCGGATATTCAAGCTGACCAATTTGACGAGACTGTGGCAGAAAAATGTCAGTTTTCAATGCAGGTCAACACGTCAAAACTGTCAAATGAGTCAACGAGCTGATGCAGTCTGCATGAAAGAGTGACTCTACCTGACTTAAGTCGATTTTTAATGACACGTTCAGCTCATTGTGGGTTGAATGAAAATGTCACAATGATCAACGCAGTGAAACAATCTGCACTAAAACTAGCGAAATTATTTATGTTTTTGGTCTTAAGTAATATTAAAAAGTTATAAATAGGATAAAAATGAGTAATAAATCGACAAATAAAACTGAATAAATGAAATATCGCACCATTCTTTTCATGAATCATGAGTTCAAAATATGGGTATTTATTAAATAAATATTGGGTAGTATTTTAAAAAAGTTCAATTAGAATCCAAAAATTGTACAAAAACACATCCTGAGGGGAGACATCGCGGATTGCGATGTTTACTTAAGAAAAATTAGCTTGAGGAACGCTCATGCAGATCGGAATTCCAGCCGAAACTGTTGTCGGTGAAAATCGCGTCGCTGCGACGCCTGAAACAGTAAAGAAGTTGATCAGCGCTGGTCATAGCGTCGTTATTGAACGTGGAGCAGGGGTAAACGCTGCTTACATCGATAGCGCCTATGAACAAGTTGGTGCCAAAATTACGGATGATGCCTATACCGGTAGTCAAATGATTTTGAAAGTTCGTGCGCCTAAAGGTGACGAAATTCAAAAACTCACAGCGGGTACCACCGTTGTAGGGATGTTTGACCCTTACCGCAACACCGAACTTGACCAATTTGCGTCACAAAACGTGTCTGCATTTGCATTGGAGCTTTTGCCACGAACCCTATCTCGTGCGCAAAACATGGACGTACTTTCATCTCAAGCCAACCTTTCAGGTTATAAATCTGTGCTTTTGGCTGCGGCAGAATATCAACGTATGTTCCCAATGCTGATGACAGCAGCAGGTACAGTAAAACCTGCACGTGTTGTGATCATGGGCGTAGGTGTCGCAGGCTTACAAGCCATTGCAACAGCGAAACGTTTAGGTGCCGTAGTTGAAGCAACTGACTTACGTCCTACAGCACGTGACCAAGTTGAATCTTTGGGTGGTAAATGGTTAGACGTACCAATGTCACCAGAAGAGCAACAAAAAGCAGCTGATGCTGCGAAAAATGGTTATGGCTGGATGCCGGGTGAAGACTACATTCGCGACCAAGCGATTATTGTTGATAAAGCCGTATCGAATGCTGACATCGTGATTACGACTGCATTATTACCGGGTCGTGACGCACCACGTTTAATCAAAGCAGAAACCGTTGCCAAAATGAAACCGGGCTCAATCATTTTAGATATGGCGGTTGAAACTGGCGGTAACGTTGAAGGTTCTGTTTGCGGCGAAAATGTCGTGACTGCAAATGGTGTGAAAATTCTCGGTATTCCAAATATTCCTTCAACAGTTTCGACTGAAGCGTCGGCACTGTACGCACGTAACGTTTTGAATTTCATAGAAACCATGTTTGATAGCGAAAAGAACTTCGCAATTAACTCTGAAGAAGAAATTCAAAAAGCACTACTTGTCACTCATGGCGGCCAAGTGCTGCTAAAACGTGGTTAAGGAGAATCATCATGGTTGAAACGATTACTATTTTTGTCTTGGCAATCTTTGTTGGTTACTACGTGGTTTGGGGGGTAACACCTGCGCTACACACACCATTAATGGCTGTAACTAATGCTTTGTCATCGATCATTATCGTTGGTGCGATGATTCAAACCGTTGGTATCCCAGGTATTGTGGATGCAAGCGTACAGTTCCAAAGCATTAACGTAGTGAGTATTTTAGGTGCGATTGCCGTTTTCCTAGCAAGTATCAACATTTTTGGTGGCTTTGCGGTGACTGCACGTATGCTTGAAATGTTCAAACCTAAGCAAAAGAAAAAAGAGGGTTAATCCATGGAATTCATTAAAGAATATGCGGATTGGTTCTACCTGATTGGTGCCGTTCTTTTTATCTTAACGTTGCGTGGTTTGTCTGGTCCAAAAACTGCGATTCAAGGTAACCGTTATGGCATGATCGCAATGGCAATTGCTGTAATCACCACATTCTTTGTCGCAGATCATCCAGTGATTTGGATGATTGTGGGTGCAATGGTGTTGGGTGCGGTCGTTGGTATTGCACGTGCAAAAACAGTTCCGATGACGCAAATGCCTGAAACTGTGGCACTGATGCACTCATTGGTCGGTTTGGCTGCGGTACTGATTGCGATCGCTGCGATTCTACATAACAACCAATTGACTGCGGCATTCGCGGAGAATGAAGCGGTATTAACAGCAGCGGGTGTAGAACATGCCCACATGAGCAAAGTTCATTTATTTGAATTGTTTGTAGGCTGTTTCGTTGGTGCGATTACATTCACAGCGTCGGTATTTGCTTACGGTAAATTGGCTGCGAAGAAATGGGCAAAAACCATTTCAGGTGGATGGGTAAAACCTGTTCAAGCTTTAATTTTCCTTGCGATGTTGGCGTGTGGTATCTACTTCTTCACTACAGGCAACATGAATGCTTTCTGGGCAATGACTGTTCTTGCACTTGCATTTGGTTGGGTATGGATTGCGCCAGTAGGCGGTGGTGATATGCCAGTGGTAGTATCGCTACTGAATTCGTTCTCAGGCTGGGCAGCAGCAGGGATTGGTTTCACGCTTGAAAACAACATGCTGATTGTTGCAGGTTCACTGGTTGGTTCATCGGGTGCGATTCTGTCTTACATCATGTGTAAAGCCATGAACCGTTCAATCATCAACGTTTTGTTTGGTGGTGCAATGGGTGGTACAGCAGTAGCTGCGGCAGATAATGGTGAAAAAGCACAGCGTAATCACCGTTCAGGCTCTGCAGACGATGCTGGCTTCTTGATGTCAAATGCGGATAGCGTGGTGATCGTACCGGGTTATGGTATGGCGCAAGGTCGTGCACAAAATGCCGTGAAAGAATTGTGTGAAATCTTAAAAGAGCAAGGTGTAAAAGTTCGTTTTGCGATTCACCCTGTGGCAGGTCGTATGCCGGGTCACATGAACGTACTTTTAGCTGAAGCTGACGTTGCATATGAAGACATTCTTGAAATGGATGAGATCAACTCAGACTTCCCAGCAACAGATGTAGTACTGGTGATTGGTGCGAATGACGTTGTGAACCCAGCGGCAAAAGACGATCCAAGTTCTCCAATTTACGGCATGCCAATCCTTGAAGCACATAAAGCACGTACCATTATGGTGATCAAACGCTCTATGGCTACAGGCTACGCAGGTCTAGATAATGACTTGTTCTATAATGATAAAACGATGATGATCTTCGGTGATGCGAAGAAAGTTGTGGAAGATATGACAAAAGCCATTAATGGCGGCGGTCATTAATCCATATTGCCAAAGTCCCGCTGTGATAAAGCTGGACTGAGGAAGATTTAAAACCACCTTCGGGTGGTTTTTTTGTTTTCTTCGCTTTTATTTTCTTCGCTTTTGATTAATTGATGCTTCACACTAAAAGTGCACAAATATTTAGCGCATCAGGTGCTTGAATCAAATTGATGCGTGTTTTGAAACCAAGGTGCAGATTGATGCGCTGTTTTGTTTAATTAAATTCGATCTCAGTGATTCAAAATATTGTCGCGAACTTGTTTTGTGACGCAATGCATTGAAAAATAATTAATTGTCTGAAATTTGGTATTCTTTTTGCACAGCATGGTTATTCTTGGGGGAATAATCATGAAAAAAACATACTTGATGGCACTGTTTCTGAGTGTCCTGACATCGACTGCATGGGCAGTCGACCCGCAAATCGCCAGTAATATTCAAGACATTCGTATTTCGCTCGACAGTATTTGGGTGGTACTGGGTGGTATCTTGGTATTCTTTATGCAAGCCGGATTTGCCATGATCGAAAGTGGTTCAGTTCGCAGTAAAAACACCGTGAATGTACTCATGAAAAACTACATGGATGCCTGCTTGGGTGGTCTGGTGTTTTGGTTGGTGGGTTTTGGTCTGATGTTTGGGGTCAATACCACGGGCTGGTTTGGCTTCAGTCATTTTGCACCCGATCAACTGGATGATTGGCACTGGAACCTTCTATTTTTCCAAATGATGTTTGCTGCAACGGCAACCACCATTGCCAGTGGTGCAATGGCAGAGCGGATTCATTTTGTCGCTTATGTGGTGAGTGCGGCCGTTGTCTCAGGTCTGATTTATCCTGTCTTTGGTAGTTGGGCATGGGGCAGTTTATTTGGCGGAGACGGTTGGTTAAAAGCACTCGGATTTATCGACTTTGCAGGTTCGACCGTGGTGCATTCAATGGGCGGCTGGGTTGCCTTGGCTGGCATCATTGTATTGGGACCACGTTTGGGTCGATTTGGACGCAATGGGCAAAGCCATTATTTACCAGGGCATAACTTACCTTTGGTAGCATTAGGCGGTTTTATTTTATGGTTAGCATGGTTTGGTTTTAATGCAGGCTCGACCATTAATGCCAATGTCAGCGTAGGACGTATTGCTTTAAATACGCATCTTGCGGCGTGTGCTGCCGTGGTTGCATATATGTTGCTCTGTCTCATCCGATCTAAAGCCATTTTGATCCGCAGTACGATCAATGCCTCACTGGGTGGCTTGGTTGCCATTACGGCAGGCTGTGCAACGATGTCTCCACTGTATGCGGTCATCACCGGTTTATGTGCAGGTGTGATGGTGACCTTCCTACCAATGCTCATGGAAAAAATGAAACTGGATGATGTGGTTGATGCGGTGACCGTGCATGGATTCTGTGGCGCATGGGGAACATTGGCTGCAGGGATCTTCCTTGAAAATAATATGTTTAATGGCGATGTCATCGCGATACAAGGGCTTGGAGTGATTGCAGCCTTTTTATGGGGCTTTGGCGTTGCGTTCATTGTATTTAAGGTCTTGGATCAATTGTTGGGTGGCTTACGGGTGAGTAAGCAACATGAACAACGTGGTTTGGACTATACCGAGCATGCTGAATTGTCTTATCCCGAGTTTCAAAAAGATGTGACTTTTGAAACGGATGATATGACCAAACGTCATTAACAGGAGTAATGCAATGAGCACCGAACTGTTGAATTTGGCACAACGCCGCGAAGCTTTAGAAAAAGGCTTACAACAATTTATTCATGGGACTTTACTCGACAGTGCACTACGGCACTGGGAGCAGCAGTACAGCATGAAACCGTCATTTGTCTTGAATCGCTTCTTAAATGATATCTGTACCACAGAGGAGCTTCGCTTTTATCGTAAAGATATGCTGAAGCAAGTTTTGTATGAGTTATCTACCTTAGAAAAGCAGGAACTGTTACGTGCTGAAAAACCACAGGAGCAGGTGCAAGAAGACGAGCTCATTGCAGAGACCATTAGCGAAGCTTTTTTAGGCTTTATCGAGTCAGTCATGCTGACGGTGAAATCTACAGATCAGGCTGATTTCACCCAAGATGTGATTGAGCAATTAGAAGAAATCGGGCTGGCAATTGCGGCAAATGCACAAATAAATACGGCGAGTTTTGTCGAGTTTTTGCCCTTGACCAGTTATGCCAAAGTTTTAACGAGCATTTATGAAGTGTATTGTGACTTTTATGGCCCGATGCGTGCAGACCAAGTTTATGCACAAACCAAGCTGAAAATAAAAGCCAATTATCCTGAGGTGGATTTACATCAACTGGTTTAGTGCCGGGGGGAAACACCATGAAGCTGATAGTCCTTGGTGTATAAAATCAAGGGATAAAAAAAGCGACCTAATTAGGTCGCTTTTTTCTGGAAGCTTAAGCTACAGTTTCTGGAGCTGTACGCCATAAGCTTTCTAAATCATAGAATTTACGTGCTGTAGGTAACATCACATGTACCACTACAAAACCGAGATCAATCAGGATCCATTCTGCATCACGTTCGCCTTCAACACCGATAGGGCGGAATCCAGCTTTACGTGCTTCTTCTGCCACGTTGTCTGCAAGAGACTTAATGTGACGAGTTGAAGTACCGCTCGCAATAACAATCGCATCTGCTACGTTGCTGATAGTGCTGATATCAAGTTCAATAATATCTTTGGCTTTTACATCTTCAAGTGCTTCACGTACAACAGCTAAGCAAGCTTGTACGTCTTTGATTTGCGTTGATTTTGCGAGATCGAGAGAATTAGAAGCGCTGGGCGATGGTTCTAAATTCATAGAGGGTATGATTTCCTGACAATTTTACATGGTCTAATATAGCGGTTTTGTTGCTGAATTTCAAATCAACACGTCATTGACCATTGGCTAAATGAGGGAAGTATTTGTCTTTCCACGCAAAAGAATGTGATGAGTTGCTTCGTGGTCGGTATTCAGCCGCGATGTAACCTGTATATTGGCTTTGATCTAACCATTTAAAAATCTCTGCAAATGGAATCTGCGCTGAGTCAGGTTCATGTCGCCCCGGACAGTCAGCAAACTGTATGTGACCGATATCCTGAATATTTTCTGCCAAAGTACTGAGAATATCTTCACCCATCATCGCCATGTGGTAGCAGTCATATTGCATCTTCAAAGTAGAGTGTTGTACAGCTTCAAGCATTTCCTGAGCTTGGGCAATATTTTGCACCAAAAAGCGCGGCATATCAGTGCCATTAATCATTTCAAATACCGGTTGAATATGATGTTCGGACAACATGTGGCATGCCAGTTTAAGGTTGCTCGACAAGGTATTTAAACATGGGAGTAAGTCTGCATCTTGTGGCTGTTTGCCGGCTAAAATATTGACACTCGGTACATTTAACGCAGTGGCATAGCGAATACATTGCTCTAAGGCCTGATGAAATTGATTTTCACGCCCCGGAACTCCCGCAAGACCATCGCCGCCTTGCATCAAATCACCCGCAGGGACATTAATTAAACACAGGCTTAAATCATTGATAGTGAGTTGGGTTTGGATTTGCTCAATACTCAGCTCATACGGAAACTGAATTTCTACATGCTTAAAACCATGTTCACGAGCCAAAGCAAAACGCTCTAACAACGGCACTTCGGTAAAAATCATGGATAAATTAACCGCGAGCTGAGTCATGTATATCGTCCTTGAAGCAATTTACTTCTAAAGTGAAAGTCGTTAGTTTTGTTCGACATGTTGAATGATGGTGGCTAAATCTTTTTCTGCAAAACCATTGTCCTGATGGGCTTTGAGTTGCGATAAAGCAAGGCTGGCAACAGGGATGCTTAACTCAAACTCGGCGGCCAGTTGGACTGCATTATTCAGGTCTTTAGATAAAGTTTGAACTTTCCATTGCACGGGTTCGAACTGATGCGAGGCCATACGTGGAGTTAAAATCTGAAAAGGTTTTGAGTCTGCAAAACCACCGGCAAGCGCTGGTGCTAATAACGTGGTGTCTACACCTGATTTCTCGGCCAATGCGACAGCTTCTGCGATTAACGTGCTATTGGCAGCGACGATCAGCTGATTACAAATTTTGGTAGCTTGACCTGTACCTGAGTCGCCCATGCGGGTAACACGTTGAGATAAAACATTGTAAATCAGACTCAAATCTTGAATCGTTTGAGCATCACCACCGGCAAAGATGACCAAAGTGCCTTGTTCAGCACCTGCTGTGCCCCCCGAAACAGGAGAGTCAATCCAAGTGACTTGTTTCAACTTTGCAGCATGAGCCAATTGATGGGTTTGATTTACAGAAAGACTCGAAAAATCGACAATAATTTGTCCTGCCGCTAAATGGGTTTCGAGGCTTGCATACACCGCGGCAACAGCAGCATCATCTGCGAGACAAGATAAAACCACAGGATAATGGGCAATCTTCTCCAATTGAAGCGCCGTCGCGCCAATCGCAATCAACTCATCACACGCAGCGGCAGTTCTGTTCCACACCGCAACTTCAAATCCTGCCTGAATGAGGCGCGTGGCCATGCGGCTACCCATCAGCCCCATACCTAGAAATGCAATTTTTGTATTACGATCAAACGCCATGTGCTGTACTCAATCTATCCTGTGTGACTATTTTACTTATATTGGCGTGGTAAAAACTGAACCTCTGGGTTCTTGTCTTTTTTACGTGCCAATTGGCTGTTTTTGCCGAGCAGTAATTTAAATTGCCAGATTTTTTCTAAGCGTAAAGATCGTTTTGGACTATGTTCCATGGCATCTAGTACTTGTTTTGCCGCTGCCAAGGCATCTGGTGAGCGTTGTGATAATTCTTCGGCTAATTGCTGCGCCTGAAGCAAAGGCTGTTCATTTAAATGTGTTACTAAACCAATATCCTTGGCATATTCTGCGTCAAAAATACGTGCTGTAAGGGTTAATTCCTTGGCTAAATCCAGTCCAATCACACCTTTGAGCGAGCGGGTTAAACCCATATCAGGGACTAAGCCCCAACGACTTTCCATAATCGACATTTGCGTTTTCGGGTGGGCAATACGGATATCGGCAGCCAAGGCAAGTTGCATGCCTGCACCAAAACAAAAGCCTTCAAGTGCGGCAATCACCGGCACAGGAAGTTGTTGCCAAATCAAAAAGGCTTTTTGAAATAAACTTTGACCGGGCTTTAACAGTTCCCACGCGGCATAGGCACGATTTTTCGGATCATTGAGGTCAGCCAAATCAATGCCAGCACTAAATACATTGGCTTCACCCGTTAAAATGACACAGCGTAAGCTACGATCTTTTTTTAATTTTTCAGCGGTGCTAACCAATTCTTTGAGCAATGCAAAGCTCATTGCATTACGTTTTTGTGGACGGTTTAAGTAAACCGTTGCAATGCCATTATTTTTTTCTACACGTAATAAAGCCATGGTAATTACTCTTGTTGTTTCTGCGCCCGAGCATAGCATGCACCCTGACAGGATACATGACAGTGCAGTCACAACAGAAGCTGGACGGCACTGACTTTAGTCGGACTGCGCTTAATTATTTTGTTTGGCTAAGATTTGTTGAGCCGCGTGTTCAACTTGCCTCATGACATTTTTTAACTCATCAAAACGGTTCAGGGTTTCTTGAACAAAAGCTTCATCTGCTTTACGGCGTTCCTTACGTAAGGTCGATACAAATTGCTCAAATTGACCTGAAACCTCTTGGAGGGTCGGAGCGCCCACATAGCGGGTTGCGCCATAAAGCCGATGTAGCACATGCTCTAATTGTGGAAAATCTTCATCTTCGATGAGCTGTGCCATTTCATGGATTTCTTGTTCAAAGCTATCGACGAGCATTTTCAGTAAATCGACCGCAAGGTCTTCTTTATTCGCGGCCAACTGCAAGCTTTGTTGCCAATCTAAAATACTCGGCTCTAGGGCTTCAATCACTGAACTGCGCTCTAAAACCGGTACTTTCTTAAAGTTATCGGTAGTCCATTGGGTCAAGATTTGAATAATTTGATCCATTTGAATGGGCTTGGTGACATAGTCATCCATACCACTTTGCAGGAGCTTTTGTTTTTCATCCGAGAGCGCATGTGCCGTCAATGCAATAATTGGAAGGCGCTTATGATTTTCAAAGGTCGACTCAAGTGAACGAATGGCACGCGTGGTATCGACACCTGACATCACTGGCATTTGAATATCCATAAAGATGAGGTCAAAAGCCGCCAAACCTTGCTCTTGGCGAGCTTGAATGATTTCTATGGCTTCTTGTCCACTCAAAGCCTTGGTGGTTTTCACATTCAACTCAGAGAGCAGGGCTTCAAGTACAATCAGATTCGGTAAATGGTCGTCGACTGCCAAAATATGCAGGCCTTGACCATTAAATTCTTCATGTTGCTCCTGATCAAACCACGGCTCATTACTCAACAACTGAATCAGCGCTGTACGGCTGAGTGGTTGATGCAATGGACGAGCACGGTACTCGTTCAACATGTTTGGATCGAGCATCATTTGGTAGCCATAAACCGCTAAGTTACCGCTATAACGATGACGAATTTCTTTGAGTAAGGCTTCGGAGTCACCACTATGATCGACGATCAACCAAGTATTTTCATTGGTTTGCAGCTGATTGAGACGGCTAAATAAATCTAGGATTGACTGCGTTTCAATATGTTCAACATCATAATTTTCTAAATAATGACGTAGGACATTGGCAGTTGCTGGATGTGCCAAGTAGGAAACGACTTGTAGATTGCTAAATTGTGGATGCACAATTTCAATTTCTTCATCGACCACAAAGCGCGCAGTAAACCAGAAGGTTGAGCCTTTTTCTGTTGGGGCACGTTCTTGGTTATCTTCAAAACCAATTTGTCCATGCATTAGGCTGACCAATTGTTTGGAGATGGCAAGACCTAAACCTGTACCGCCAAATTGACGGGTCACAGATGCATCACCTTGCGAGAAAGATTCAAACAGTTTCTTACGGTCGGTACCGCTTAGGCCGATACCACTGTCTTGGACACTAAAGTGCAGCAGGCATTGACCGATGTCATCGTGCTCCATACGGACACGGACAATAATTTCACCATCTGGAGTGAACTTAATCGCATTTGAAATTAAGTTGGTCAAAATTTGCTTGAAGCGTAGGGCATCGCCGACCACAAATTTTGGCACATTGTCCGCATAGTAGAAGGTCATATCGATGTGCTTTTGCGCTGCCAATGGCGACAACATATCCATCACATCAAAGACGGCTTCTTCTAAGTCGAATTGTGCAGTTTCGAGTTCTAGTTTGCCGGCATCAATTTTGGAGAAATCAAGCACGTCATTAATTAAAGCCAATAAATGCGCTGAAGATTTACGAATCGTTTGTAGATATAAATTTTGCTCATTACTGAGGTTACCTTGGCGCAGTAAAAGATGAATAAAGCCATCAATACTGTTAAGTGGCGTGCGCAGTTCATGGGAAATATTGGCTAAGAACACCGACTTCGACTGATTGGCATGGATCGCTTGGTCACGAGCTTGACGATAGGTGATGTTTTGCACTTCCAAAGTATCGAGGGTGCGTCTTAAATCATCTTCCGTTTGTTCGGTATGTTCACGTAACTCTAAGAAACTGAAATGCAAGCGTTTAACCACATTGGCAATATCACGCTGTAATAAACGGAGTTCGCCAGTACTGTTAATGATCATGTGCTGATCTAGGGTGTCGGCATTTAAACGTTGTAACTGCATACGAATTTCGTACATTGGTGCAATCCAACGACGTGAATAGAAATTCAAACACAGCAAAAGTAATAAGAGCGTCAATAAACCTGTTGCAATCAACACGATTAACACGCGATAGCGGGCAATTTGCAGCGGTTGATTATCCAGTTCAATGCTTAACCATGCCGGCGTCTGGGTTGAATCTGAAATTTTCAGGGCATAAACATGGTTACCCTGATGTGGAATTGGTCCAATAAAAGATGCTTTACTGTCAAAAGCAGGCCAAATAGCTTGATCTTGAAAGCCAATGCTCAGGCGGTTATTGCCTTTGAAATCTATAATCGCAGCACGAATCAAATGTTTTTCGTTCAACATGCTTTGCATGGCATTACGAGCTTGATCAAACTGCCACGGATAATGGTTGAGCAACTCTATAGCCGATTCTGATGTCGGTTGATAGCGCGTCAGAATCGCAACAGCCATTTGTCTTTGTTGTGCTTTGGCTGCATTGGAGGTTTCTGTTATTACCAACATCGCACCGACACAAGCCAAAATGGTGATCGGCACGAAAATAAGTGCAATCAACTGACCATAGGCATGATTTAAGTGTAGGCGTTTAAAAAGCTTTTTGTTGATATTTGACATGGTTTAAGCAGTTTATTCCTTATGCCCCGAATATTAGCATGGATTATTTAAAACTGATTGTGCTTTAATCACTTTCACGAAAAAGCGAGGCAAATGGGTGCAGGCAAAGGCATTTTTTCATACAATAGGCGCACCTCGATATAGGTGTGAATAATGAGTAATACAACCCCTGATTTTCAAGCAGACGATTTTTTATTAGACCATTACGTCGGCAACACGCCGTTAGTGCGTTTACAGCGTCTGGCAAGTCATACTCAAGCAACAGTATTAGCCAAGTTAGAAGGCAATAACCCAGCGGGTTCGGTCAAAGATCGCCCTGCATATAACATGATTATGCAAGCGGAAAAGCGTGGTCAGATTAAACCGGGTGATACGTTGATTGAAGCGACGAGCGGAAATACAGGGATTGCTTTAGCTATGGTTGCAGCAATGCGTGGCTATAAAATGACCTTGATCATGCCTGCAAGTTCTAGCCAAGAGCGTAAAGATGCCATGCGTGCCTACGGTGCTGAACTGATCGAATCTGAAAACATGGAAGAAGCACGTGATCTTGCCCTTCAAATGGAAAAAGACGGCAAAGGTTTAGTCCTAAACCAGTTTGGTAACCCGGACAATGTGGAAGCACATTACCTCACTACGGGGCCTGAGATTTGGAAACAAACAGGCGGTAAAATTACACATTTCGTCAGCTCAATGGGAACCACTGGGACCATTATGGGGATTTCGAAATATTTAAAAGAACAAAATCCGGATATTCAAATTGTTGGTTTACAACCGTCTGAAGGTTCAAACATTGCCGGTATTCGCCGTTGGCCACAAGAATATCTTCCTACGATTTTTGACCCTTCACGTGTTGATCGCATTATGGATATTCCGCAAATTGAAGCGGAAAAAACAGCTCGTCGTTTAGCACGTACAGAAGGTATCAGTGCAGGTACCTCATCGGGTGGTGCGGTATGGGCTTCAGTTAAATTGGCTGAAGAAAATCCGGATGCCGTGATTGTTTGCATCGTATGTGACCGTGGTGACCGATACTTGTCTACTGGTCTATTCTCTGTTGTTGATCCTGAATAATTACAGTGGCCGATTGGCACTGGTGAGTACTTATGCGTTTACCTGTTTTAATTTTTGATATCGAAACACTGACAGATTTGAAGTCAGGTGCGCATTTGTATGGACTGGATCTGCCTGAGGTGGATCTAGATGCTGCGCTGACTAAACTGCGTCGCCAAGAGGCGGGCACGGATTTTCAGCGTTTGGCCTTGCATGAAATTGTCTGTATCTCTGGACTATGGATTGATGAAAAGGGCATGAAGTTGTTTTCATTTAGCCGTGAAGACAATAGCGAAGCTGAAATTTTAAAAAAATTCGTTTCTATTTTTGAAAAGCGTCATCCGACCTTGGTCAGTTGGAACGGTTCACAGTTTGATTTGCCTGTGATTTTGTTCCGTGCCATGTATCACGGACTATCTGCACCAAGTTTGTTCGATCAGGGCGAGATTGATACGCAAAAGCGCTATAATAACTACCAGAATCGTTATCATCATCGTCATGTAGATTTGATGGATGTCATGGCCATGTTCCATGGTCGTCATTTTCAAAAGCTCGACGATGCAGCACATTTACTCGGTTTCCCCGGTAAACGTGGTGATGGTGGCTACCATGTGCCTGAATATGTGCGTGAACAACAGTGGATGGAACTGACCAGCTACTGTGAAGGTGATGTGCTCAATACATGGTTGATTTATTTACGCTGGCTGTTGCTGAAAGGACAGTTATTGTTAAATGATCATCAGCACCTGATTCAAAGCACGATTCAATATTTACAAACTCAGCCGCAACACGCTGATTTTTTATCGGTATGGCAGCAAACCTCGCAACGTACCGAATTCACCCAATCTGATTTCCCATCTTCCACACATTAGGTACGCATGAAACACAAAGCCAAACCCCAAAAAGCCCAACAACCCATTTATACATTTCAGGTTGAATCGCTTTCACATGAGGGGCGAGGCATAGCGCACTTTGGCACGCATCCAGATCATCCTGCAGAAAAACACGGTAAGAAAGTCTTTATCCGTTATGCCTTGCCGGGTGAAACAGTGCGTGCGCGTATTACCAATGTCGTTAAGCGTCTTGAAGAAGCAGACAGTCTTGAATTACTGAGTGAAGAGTCTGCTTTACGGGTAAAACCGGCCTGCCCACATTATGGGGTCTGTGGTGGTTGTAGCATGCAGCATATCCATCCAGATGAGCAAATTCGTTTAAAACAAGACGTTTTACAATCACATTTGCAACATTTTGCCGGCATTCAGCCTGATCAATGGTTAGCTCCTTTACGTTCATTGCGTGAAGATTACCGTCGCAAAGCACGTATTGGCGTGCGTTACCTACCTGCAAAAGATAAGCTCGTGGTTGGCTTTCGTGAGAGCCAGTCAAATAAACTGACTTCGATTGACCGTTGTATGGTGTTGGATCGTGAGTTTGGCTCCATCACCACACTCAAACAACTGTTACAAGGTCTGCAAGGTAAAGCAGATATTGGGCATATGGAACTGGCCATGGGAGATCAAGAAATTGCCCTCCTGATTCGTCATACGGCGGAACTTTGCGCGGAAGATGTCAACCAATTAGTAAAATTTGCGTTACATAAAGAGTGGCAACTGTACTTACAACCTGAAGGGCCAGACAGCTTACATCGCGTGGATCATCCCGATGCACCGATGCGTCTGCACTATGGTCTAAGTGACTTTGCTGTGGAATTTGGCTTTAATCCTCAGGACTTCACGCAAGTGAATTCCACGATTAATCCGCAAATGGTGAAACTGGCATGTGAATTGCTTCAGTTACAACAGGGTGAGCGAGTTCTAGATCTGTTTTGTGGCTTAGGAAACTTTTCTTTACCACTTGCTCAATGTGTGGGTTCAACGGGTCAAGTCGTTGCAGTTGAAGGGAGTGAAGAAATGGTTCAGCGTGGTGCAGAAAATGCACAAAACAATGGCCTTTCGCAACTGAAATTTTATTCACAAGATTTAACAAAAGATTTTTCGCATCATTCTTGGGCAAAACAAGGATTTGATGCATTATTGATAGACCCACCACGTTCTGGTGCAGAAGAAATAATGCGTTATGTGCCCAAATTTGGTGCAAAAAGAATCGTTTATGTGTCATGTAATCCTGCAACACTAGCACGCGATGCTGGAATGCTGGTACAACAAGGCTACCGTTTGAAAAAAGCGGGTGTCATGGACATGTTTACCCATACAGGGCATGTCGAATCGATTGCTTTGTTCGAAAAAGAAAATCAGATAAACGATTAAAAGTTATGAAGCGTAGAAAACTAGGAGTAGGGTATGGTCACAGTACGTGAACAATTACCTGGACGTCTCAATGAGCTGTCTCAGGAAACGACTGTAGAACATGCCGAGCAAGCACAGCATGATTTGGCTGAATGGCTAGAGCGTGTGAGTGGCATGTTTGACGGGGCTCCTCTAAAGCAACTCGAAGAAGTTGCACATCTGACCTTACAGAATGAACTTGAAACAACGGTCAACCATCGCTCGAATACCTTCTATACGGGTATTGAAATGGCGGATATTCTTGCTCATCTGTATGCGGATGAAGATACGTTATCAGCAGCCATGCTGTATCGAAGTGTTCGTGAAGGCGTAACCAGTTTAGAAGAAGTCCAAAGCAAATTTGGCGATCAAGTGCATGCTTTGGTGAAAGGCACGCTTGCCATGGGTAAGTTGTCTGACCTGATTGAGCAAAATAAACGTCTAGAAGATCATTTTAATAATAACCAACGTGAACATTTGACCGGCATTTATAAAATGCTGATTTCGGTGACCGAAGATGTACGTGTTGTATTAATCAAACTTTCTGAACGTACCTATGCATTACGTGAGTTGGCGCACTCAACCAAAGAGCGTCAAGAGCGTGTCGCACGAGAAATTTTAACCATTTACTCGCCGCTTGCGCACCGTTTAGGGATTGCACAGCTTAAGTGGGAGCTTGAAGATCTTGCTTTCCGTTATCTAGCACCTGAACGCTATAAAGAAATTGCCTCTTTACTGAATGAAAAACGTTTAGAGCGTGAACAATATATTCAGTTCGTGACAGAAAAGTTACGTAAAGAACTATTAGATCATGGCATTGAGGCCGAGATTAATGGTCGGGTGAAACACATTTATTCGATTTATCGAAAAATGAAGAGTAAGAACCTGAGCTTTGATCAGCTTTATGACATTCGAGCGGTTCGTGTTCTGGTGGATAATGTACCTGAGTGTTATCACACACTGGGGATCGTTCATCAGATTTGGCGTCATATTCCGCATCAGTTCGATGATTATATTACCAACCCGAAAGCCAATGGTTATCGCTCACTGCATACGGCCGTGATTGCAGAGAACAAATCTTTAGAAGTGCAAATTCGTACGCACAATATGCACGAAGAAGCTGAACTCGGGGTGTGTTCGCACTTTAACTATAAAGAAGGCTCTAAAACCACAGATTATTCATTTAATCATCGCTTACATTCTTTGCGTGCAGTGCTTGAACATTATCAAGAACGAAATGATGCTAGCGCCCATAAAGAAGATGAAGATTCTGAAAACTTCGAACAAATCCAAGAGTTTGAAGATTTTGAGAAAATCTATGTGTTTAGTCGTGATGGTGATATCAAAGAATTACCACGTGGTTCGACTGTGCTCGACTTTGCCTATCATGTGCATACTGAAGTGGGTAACAAGTGCTATGCAGCACGGGTGAACCAACGTTATGTGCCTCTAACCTATACCCTAAAAACTGGGGAGCAGGTCGAGATTTTAACCAAGAAAGATCGTGAACCGAACCGAGATTGGTTGGTGAACTCGCTGGGTTATATCAAGACGGCTCGTGCACGTGACAAGTTGCGTCATTGGTTCCGTCAGCAAGACCGGAGTAAAAACTTGGAAGTGGGACGTGAGATTCTGAATAAAGAATTGTCACGTTTGGCGATTCACCCGAAAAGTATCGATTTGAATGATTACTGCAATCATTTTAATGTGAAATTGGGTGAAGATATCTTGATTGGCTTGGTGAGTGGTGACATTAGCCTGCATGCCTTAATCAATCAGGTTAACCGTCATATGCACCTCGATCAGGATGAGCCTGAACTGGTGTTAAAACCAACCTTGAACCCACGTGCAAGTCATACGCTTTCGGCGCATGGTATTTTGATTGATGGTTTGGACAATGTAGAACTACACATTGCTCAGTGTTGTCAGCCTGTGCATGGTGAATCGATTGCTGGTTATATCACCCTGAATCGTGGCGTAAGTATCCATAAGGTCGCATGTCCGGATTATATCCGTATGATTGGGCAAGAGCCTGAACGTGCGGTTGAAGCGGATTGGGAAATGCAGCCAACTCGTGGTCAAAGTGTGCAAATCGTGGTGGAAGCTTATGACCGTCGTGGTTTGCTTAAAGATCTGACTCAAGTGATTTTCTCAGACCAAATCAATATTCGTCAGGTGAATACGATTTCGGAAAGTGATGGTATTGCCAATATGAAGCTGTTGATTGAAGTGAAAGGCTTGGCGCAGTTGTCGAAACTGTTGGCACGTCTAGAACAACAACCGGGCATTATCAGCGCACGTCGATTGGTACAAGGTAGCTAAAAATAAAGCTGTATAAAAATACCCGCTGCGTGCGGGTTTTTTTATTATATTGGGGGAGAGAAATTATAAAATTGAATGCTTATGCTGCCTTCAGAGCTTTTTGAAAAGCGTCGACAGAATTTAACACGAGCGATTGACCATTGGGTGGCAACAGGCCCTTTTAAAAATGGTAAAGCCGTGTGTGAACATTTTGGCTTATCAGTTCCTTTAATTTCCCAATTATTAAATAGTCATCGGCAGATTGGAGAGAAATTTGCACGTGAGTTAGAGACACAATTGGGACTCCTTAAGGGAAGTTTAGATCATGAAGTTCAGTTTATAGAACAAGACAAGTGCACTGAGGAGCAAGCAAGCTTGGTCCTTTTTGAAATGCAGGTGATTGAGACACAGGCATTTTCGTTAAAACCGATTTCAAATGATTCATCTCAATATTCAGCATTATTTAAAAACACTCAAGACCTGTATTTTATTCGCATCACAGCGTCGTATTATGCCCCTGTATTACAAGAGGGTTGGCTTGTGGTCTGTGATGAACGGCGAGGGGTAGAGAGATCGGATCTAGCCTGTGTATATTTGCGGAATGGCTTAAATCTTATTTTAAACGTGATACAGCAAACAGATGATACGTGGCAATTTGCAAGTCTAGACCAAAAACGACAGGTGGAATTCCTGCAATCCGATATTGAAAAATTACATCCTATTATTGCGATTTTGCCTAGCTCATTTATTTAAGGTAGTCGCATAAAAAAACCCATCCGAAGATGGGTTTTGATCTGAACTATAAGTCGAAAAGCTTAAGGAATCTCTTCTTCTTCAAATTCAGGCTTCACTTGTACAATGAAGTCTTGACGGTTCAGGCCACGCCATAGCGCGAAGGCTGTACCAATGTAGATTGATGAATATGTACCCACAAATACACCAACAAACATTGCAACAGAGAACCATTTCAGACCATCACCGCCCAGTACCATCATCGCCACAACAACCAGTAACAGTGTCATTGAGGTATGAATGGTACGGCGAAGTGTTTCAGTCAAAGCACTGTTCACAACTTCAAGAGGTTCAGCACCGCGAATCTTACGGAAGTTTTCACGAATACGGTCAGATACAACGATGTTATCGTTGAGCGAGAAGCCGATAATCGCGAGTAGCGCAGCCAAAACTGTTAAGTCAAACGGCCACTGCATCATGGCAAAGATACCGATGGTCACCACGATATCGTGGAATAAAGACAGTACAGCACCCATCGCAAGTTTGAACTCAAAGCGAATAGTGACATAAACCAGCATGAGCAGTAGGGCAAGACCTACAGCACCCGCAGAACGCACGTAAAGTTCATTACCGACTTGACCACCCACCACATCGACTTTATGCACTTCTGCTTTATTGCCTGGCAATTGAGCAGCAGTCGTAATGGCTTTGGTTAAGTCTTCAGCTTCAATGTCTTTTTGAACTGGCATACGAACCATCAGGTCGCGGTCAGATCCTAAGGTTTGTACTACAGGATCTTTAAAACCAGCTTTTGTCAGCGCTGAGCTCACATCGGTAGATTTTACTGGTTGACTATAGTTCAACTCTGCTGCTACACCACCAGTAAAGTCCAAACCGAGGTTTAGACCTTTGGTGCAAATAAAAAAGATACTTGCGAGCGTTAAAATAATCGATATAAAGGCTGCCGGTTTGGCAATCTTCATAAACGGAATAATGCGCTCGTTGTCCGGACGGCCGTATTGTTTCGGTTGAGTATTTTCAGTCATCTTCGATCTCCTAAATGCTCAACTTCTTCAGGTTACGTTTTTTACCATAAATGATTTGTACGATTGCACGTGTCACGGTAATCGCTGTGAACATCGAGCACACAATACCAATCATTAGGGTAACCGCGAAGCCTTTAATTGGGCCAGTACCAATTGCGAACAGAATGAAAGCCACTAAGAATGTGGTTAAGTTGGAGTCAAAGATGGTGTTATACGCACGATCATAACCCGCAACAATCGCCTGTTTTGGCGAGGCACCCCATTTAATTTCCTCTCGTATCCGCTCACAGATCAGTACGTTGGCATCGACCGCCATACCAATGGTAATTACGATACCTGCAATACCCGGAAGGGTGAGGGACGCGCCAATCCAAGACATGATGGTTAAAATCATGGCAAGGTTAACCACGAGTGCAAAGTTGGCAATCAAGCCGAACACACGGAAGAAGACTACCATCCAAATCGCAACCAATAAGAAACCGATTTGAGTTGATAATACGCCTTTGTCAATGTTTTCTTGACCGAGACTCGGACCAATCACACGTTCTTCAACGAAGTACATTGGCGCTGCCAAAGCACCTGCACGTAACATCAATGCAAGTTCAGATGCTTCTTGAGGTGAATCTAGACCGGTAATACGGAACTGAGAACCCAATACAGCTTGAATAGTTGCCGCATTGATGACTACAGATTCGGTATAAGGTGTACGAACTTCAGTTTGTGTACCTGTTGCAGGATCTGCAACATAACTAATTTTTTGTTTGTTCTCGATGAACAAAACAGCCATTCGTTTGCCTACAGCATTACGAGTAGCTTCAGACATCAACTTACCGCCCGCAGTGTCCAAAGTAATATTTACTTCAGCACCACCTGTATCTTGGCTAAAGCCTGATGACGCGTTTTGTACACGTTCACCCGTTAAGATACGGTTACGGTTAAGCAATAATTGACGACCGCTGTCCAAAGATTCATAAGCAAATGCTTCTGTACCTGGCGGTAATGAGCCTTTTGCTTGACCTGTGTAAGGATCGATATATTGATCGTTTAAATCAGAAACTAAGCGGAACTCAAGGTTTGCAGTACGACCAAGCACACGTTTTGCTTCAGCAGTATCTTGTACACCCGGTAATTCAACCACAATACGGTTGCTACCTTGGGTTTGCACCAATGCTTCCGCTACACCTAACTCGTTAATACGGTTACGTAAAGTTGTTAAGTTTTGGTTGACAGCATAAGACTGAATTTCTTGTTTACGTGTATCTGTGTAGCTTAGACGAAGAGTCGAACCTTCAGTTGTTGCAACGGCTTGTTGAGTATATTCATTGCCGTTACGACGAAGGAAATCCATAGCTGCAGAACGGTCATCATTATTTGCAAATTGCATCGTAATGGTGTTGTTGTTCAAAGATAAGCTATTGAATTTTAATTTATTGTCGCGAAGTTGGCGACGTAAGTCAGCCGCAGACGTTTCCATACGTTGTGAAATGGCTTTATCCATATCCACTTCGAGTAGGAAATGTACACCACCACGTAAATCCAGACCTAGCTTCATTGGTTTAGCACCAATTTTTTGTAGCCATTCTGGCGTAGTAGGCGCAAGGTTCAGTGCGACGACATAATTTTCACCGAGCCCACGACGCAGTGCTTCTTTCGCTTTTAATTGTTGTTCGCTCGAATCAACACGTAATAAAGCGGCATTATTGGTGAAGCTATTGTCATGGCTGGCAATATTTTCAGATTTTAAAATCTGCTCTGCTTTTTGTACGATGCTTTGGTCAATCTGGGTACCGGCTTTGGCACCTGAAATTTGAACAGCAGGTTCATCAGGATACAAACTTGGCAGGGCATATAATGTACTGATGACTAGTACCACTAGAATCAGTAGATATTTCCATGCTGGGTAACGCATTCGTTTTCTTCTTAAAATGAAAAAAGCCGTGCGGGTGCACGACTTATTTTTTGATTAAAGGTTATTTAGAGTGCCTTCAGGCAGAACTGAAATCACACTTGCGCGTTGTACTTTTACTTCTACGCCACGGTTCAGTTCAACAACTGCAAAATCACCTTCGATTTTTGTGATTTTACCCATTAAACCGCCCGCAAAAACAACTTCACTACCAACACCTAGGCTTTCAATTAGTGCACGATGTTCTTTTGCACGTTTTGATTGAGGGCGCCAGATCAAGAAGTAGAAGATTGCGACAAATACCGCAATCATCAACAGGTTTGCCATCATGCTTGGTTGCTGTGCAGCTTCACCTGCCGCGTGAGCAGTAGAAATAAAAAGGCTCATTTCATTTTCCTAAACTAAAAAAACTGGTTATCAATACTTTGATAAATAAATTGGACTTGTTCAGCAATTTACCTTGTCTTTTTCTTCAGCGCAAATGCTGAAAGAATTAATCTTGAGGACAAGGTGGCACTTCCATGCCGCGACGACGATAAAAGTCCTGAACAAATTCATCGAATGTACCGTTATCGAGTGCATCACGCATCGCTTCAGTCAGACGCAGGTAATAACGTAAGTTATGAATAGTACCGAGCATCGAACCGAGCATTTCGCCGCATTTCTCAAGATGGAAGAGATAAGATTTGGTGAAATTTGTACAGGTATAGCAGTCGCAATGTGGGTCAAGCGGACTTTGATCATGACGATATTTGGCATTGCGAATACGCACTAAACCGTCAGTCACAAAATAATGACCATTACGTGCATTTCGTGTTGGCATCACACAGTCAAACATATCGACACCGCGACGAACTGCTTCTACGATATCTTCTGGTTTACCGACACCCATCAAGTAACGTGGTTTATCTGCAGGCATTTTCTCTGGAAGATAATCCAATACTTTGATCATTTCTTCTTTTGGTTCGCCAACAGACAAGCCGCCAATGGCATAACCATCAAAATCAATTTCTTTCAGACCATTTAAAGATTCATCACGTAAATCTTCGTACATGCCGCCTTGGATAATACCAAACAGGGCATTACGGTTTTTCAGCACGTCATGATGTTGAGTCTTACAACGTTTCGCCCAACGCAATGAAAGCTGCAGTGATTTTTGCGCTTCTTCATGTGTCGCAGGATAAGGCGTACATTCATCAAAAATCATCACGATGTCTGAATTCAGTGTGTGCTGAATATCCATCGAAATTTCAGGAGATAAAAAGACTTTAGAGCCGTCAATTGGAGAGCGGAAAGTTACGCCATCTTCTTTAATTTTGCGCATAGCGCCAAGACTGAAGACTTGGAAACCGCCTGAATCTGTCAAAATCGGGTTATTCCATTTCATGAATTGGTGTAAACCACCATGTTCACGAATGACATCTAGGCCTGGGCGAAGATATAAATGGAAGGTATTGCCCAAAATAACTTGGGATTTAATTTCTTTAATGTCACGTGGGAGCATGCCTTTTACAGTACCGTAAGTACCGACAGGCATGAACATAGGTGTTTCAACAACACCATGTTCAAGGGTTAAACGGCCGCGACGAGCACGGCCCGATTGCGCCAATTTTTCAAACTTCATACAAGGTCCAGATCAAGGCGAAAAAACAGTTCGCTGATGGTAAGAGTGCTAAAAGTGCTCTATTTTCCTTGATTCTGCGGTTAAACGCTAGCTTTGTCGGGTGTTAAGTCTGTAAATTTATAGATCGCATCTTGTGACAAGGCTTCATCTGAACTCTTGGCATTAAAATAAAACTGGTTAATTCGCTGCAAAATTTCTTCTTTTTCCATCGCAAATGTGCCTTTCGGGTCCGATGTCATGGCTACGATGTTGTCAATGAGCTTTTGAATATAGGGGTTCGTGGTTGCATAACTTTTTTCTAAGCTTAAGAGATAGACTTCATTGGCAACATGTAAATAGTTATAAGATTGTATTTCAACGATTTGAGCCAAATCAATCAGTAGGTCTTTATCATACTGAGACAGCTTCATACGTTTAGGTAAGCTGTCGAGTTGTAGGGGTTGTTTGGATTTAAGAAAATCTTCAAGCTGTGTACTTGGTGTATTTAAAACCTGAGCTGAATAAATCTCTATTTCGGGCTGTGTTGGGACCGTGATAAAAAACAGGATGTTATCCAATTCAATGCCGTAGGACTGAACCAAGTCGACTTTTGTTTGTTGTATGGCATTGAGCAAGATTGAAAGATGGTTAGCCGATTCAGACTTTATTGTGCTTTCTATAGAGGAGGGATCAAGGTTTAAATGGCCCACTTCATTTACAGATGTCAGTTTGAACTGCGCCAAGTCTTGGCCGAGGGAAAGCGCACTATGATAGCGCCATTTTGACACATTCCATCGATCATGTGCTGCAAGATATTGAGCAGAATCTTCATCTTCGGCAAAAATACTACGCTGCGTAGAGACTACGATATAGTCTATGGACAAATAGGGATTGAACACCAACGTACATGCGTAAATATGGTCGTCTTGGTGCTGCTCATAGAGTTTGAAAAACGCCTGAATCAGCACATTTTTCAGTGCATTAATTTGATTTTGCATATTTTATTTTTCTTTCTAGTTTTGGAGGTGCTTGATCACCTCATCATTATTTTTTTACTTTTGTGCATTAAAGCCCGAACTTAAAAGTTCGGACGATAATCAAAATTTTGGCTGGCAGCTTGATCGCGGAAAGGGCGAACCGCTTTTTTACTCAGCAATAGCGTATTAATAATATTGTTAGGAAACACTTGAATGTGGTTGTTGAACAACTCGACGTTGCGGTTAAAAATAGTAATCGCCGCACCGACATTTTCGTTTTGTTCTTCAATTTCATTCATCATTTTCAGATAAATATCATTGGCTTTGAGCTCTGGGTAGTTTTCAACCACAACATTCAGGCTGCGCATTAGATCTTGATTTAAGGCTTCAATACGCTGTAATTGGCTGACATCGGTACTATTGACGTTCAAATTCATAATGTTTTGACGGAGTTCAGTGACTTTTGCCAAAGTCCCTTGTTCAAAATTGGAATATTGCTCAACCAAAGGCTGTAATCCATCTAAAATTTTGATTTTTTGACGTTCATAGCTGGCTACATCTGACCATGCACGAATGGTTGCATTGTGATGTCGGACAATGTTGTTGCGAATCATGATTGCGCCAATCACCAATGCAATGATGATTAAAACAAAGATCAAAAGCCCCATAAAATTTTATCCTCAAGATAAAAGGTCGTAATTTAAAACATTATTATATGAAATCTATTTTAAAAACTGCGTTAAGTCGTTTTTCAAATTTTCTAAAGCATTTAATTTAAAGGTTCTGAGATGTCCACGCAATGCAGAAACATCTTGAATTCGTTTTGCTTTACTACTAACTTTAAATAAATCTGTAGAGCCAAGATAGCACATTATGCGGTGGCTCGGATGAAATAGCAGATCACCTTCACGGTTTTGAAAAAAATCCGCTAGTCGGAGGACAAAGCCCGGGCTGAGTAATTTAGCCATTTCCATTTGGTTCTCGCCATAAAACTTTAATTTTTGATTGGTTTGAATGTCGCTGCTGTGCCAAGGAAAACTATAGGGATAGCCAAAGTTTTTGCCTGTTGCAGATACGGCAAGACCATGGATGCCAATATCAAAAACAAATACGCCCCACAGGTCTTTATGAATTTCTTTAACCGTGACTTCATCACCGTCTTTGTCACGTACTTTCAGTTCATTCACATAGTGATAATGAAAGACCATGACTTGATGCTGTTGCTGATTTTCATCTTCCCAAACGGTGCTCGCGAAGGTCTGAATATCATTCGAAAGGCTGCCTTGCTTAAACACGGGGAACATGCGTTTAAGATTGCCAATAAATTGCAGATTATTCAGTGGCATTGAAATGTATTGAGGCTGTCGGTTAAAAGCCAATTGGTATTTTCTGGCAATGCATTCGGTTTCTAAAAACGCAATAACTTCTTCGAGCGGGTCATCTTTTTCATAACTGATATAGGCCCAGAACACCATGGCCAACCCCGCAGCAAAGCAGAGTTGTGCCCAGCCATGATCGGGCTGAATCACAATGAATAGCATGAAGCCGACACCTAGTGCGGCTAAAGCTAGAGGGAGTAAGTTTTCAAATTTGAGCGTAATGGGAGCATTCCATGGATGCAGTCCATCGAGGAGCTCTTGGTGTGTTTTGGCGTTTCGGCCTATATCCCAGAGCCGAGCGATATTCTGAAAAACCACAGCATTCTTTTTTCGACGAATATGGATGGAGTGCTTTACAGAATCTATCGGCATAGGGATGATTTCGGCGTAATTTTATTTGTGGTTAATATTATCAATTAACATCGCATCGCCATAACTAAAGAAGCGATATTGGCTTTTGACGGCATGGTGATAGGCATTCAAAATATTGTCTCGACTGGACAACGCTGACACTAACATGAGCAGGGTAGACTCAGGTAAATGGAAGTTGGTAATTAAACGATCGACTACTTTGAACTCATAACCTGGGTAGATAAAGATTTGTGTATCACCAGTCCAACCCTTGAGTTCGCCGCCATTGGCTTGAGCGGCACTTTCAGTCGCACGAGTCGCTGTAGTACCGACAGCAATAACTTTATTGCCACGTGCTTTTGTCTCACGGATTAAAGCCATAGATTCTTCTGATACGTCACACCATTCGCTGTGCATGATGTGATTTTCAATGTCATTGGTGCGCACGGGTAAGAATGTACCAGCACCCACATGCAAGGTAACAAAGGTTTTATTTACGCCTTTGTCTGCCAATTTTTTGAGTAGCGCTTCATCAAAATGTAAGCTTGCTGTTGGTGCTGCAACTGAAGCCAATTTGGTCGGATCGTTAAAAACAGTTTGGTAACGTTCGGTATCAATCGCTTCTGCTTCACGGTTAAAGTAAGGCGGAATCGGTAAAGCACCGTATAAATCTAAAACTTGTAAAATAGGCTGTGAAAATTCCACAACAAATAAGTTTTCATGACGGCCTTGAACGGTCACTTTAACTTCGTCTGGACCAATAAATAATTCCGCACCTTCTTTAGGCGTATTGCTGGCTTTAATGTGGCAATGTGCGGTTTTTGGGTCAAGAATACGTTCAACCAAGACTTCAACTGCACCGCCAGTTGCTCGTTTGCCTTTCAAGCGGGCTTTCATTACTTTGGTATCGTTCAGTACCAATAAGTCACCTTCATTGAGCAAGTCTAGAATGTCAGTGAAATGATAGTCGTGATATTCGCCATTCAGATCGAGATGGAGCAGGCGTGATGCACTACGTGTTTCAAGCGGATAGCGGGCAATGAGTTCGTCAGGGAGATTGAAGTTAAAGTCAGAAAGTTGCATGTTAAGAAATCTGAAAAGGGGATAATGAAATTTGGCTTAGTATAAGCTTTTTTAGGTTTTAACGCTGAAATTGATGGATTATCCATCTAAAAATTCTTATACGGTTTATTTTTAATCAAATGAGAACATCATGCGTTGACAAGTTTTTGAAACAGTTTATTATACGTTTCAACACCTTCCCGAGGTGGTGAAATTGGTAGACGCGGTGGATTCAAAATCCACTATCAGAGATGATGTGTCGGTTCGAGTCCGACCCTCGGGACCAAAATTCTAAAAAACCCCAAGCTTATTAAGACTTGGGGTTTTTTTTATGTCTAGAATTAATAACTTATATCAAATCCCTAGAAAATTTTCAATGATTCCATTAGCTACATATCAGGTGGTCACTTCGTAAAATGAGTACCTGATCTTTGTTTGGGTACTCATGGTGTAATCAGATGCTAAGCTTAAATTATTAGATCAATACAATAATCAAATGTGATTGATCGGGTGTCTTATAGGGGCTTGTAGTATTTAAAAGCTTTATTAACTATCTAAAGCTACTTTGATGACATCTGCGATTGTCTCAGTGTTAACACTTCTTTTTCGAGCATTCTCAGAGTGGAACCAAGTTAGAAAGCCTTTATTTTCTTTATATGTATTACTGCCAACGCAATATGGTGCTAAGTTCGAGGTGGTATCTAAATAATCATTTTATAAACATCTACTTTTAGTCATTTCTAAAAAGGCTTTTACTTTTACCCTATCTTCTATTTTTTCATCTCTAGCATCCCTTAAATTTGCATCTAGCAATATTTCAGAATCAATAAGTTCATTAATAATCAATAACTTCTTCTCCATAAGGGGGCGTGTTGAACAAATTATAGAATCTAATACTCTAGAATTTTTAGTTGATTTGCCTAATTTGACGTTAGCATCAATTCTTTCATTAACATCATTTAACTCATCCAACTTGGTAATTAGGAACATTCCATCATTTATGTCTTTGGTAGCCTGGTCTAAAATTTCTTGACTGTGAGTATGCAATGCAACTGAGTATAGAATAAATAAACTTATGATTTTTTTCATTTTTTACCACTTTAAAACCAAAAAAAAATGATGATTGGGATTATGTTTGATAGTCGTTCTCTTTCATATAGGGTGATTAATAGCAGTATGCCCCGTGTGTATTATCACCTATCCAATAATATTCTCCATGAGACCTTCTACATAATACTTCTAGACATCCATATCTTGTAGAGAGCATTTATGCTATGGCTTACTAGTAAAAGTTTCTCATTGGATTTAGGTTTTATTTTACCCTTTAATTCCTTTGCTTATTCGCCTAAGATTAAAATATGTAAATATATCATTGGACTGTAGTTGAATGAAAAATCCTAACCTTTGATAACTCACATTCATAAAATTTAGAGCTAAGTATTAAATGAAATAGTTGGCATAACACTATATAAATTGGGGTATAAAAAAACCAGCGCCGAAGCGCTGGTTTTTTATATCCCTAACTTGCGTTAGTTCAGCATCAACTTATTGAGCAGCTTCAAGAGCAGCATTTAAAGTTGCGCTTGGACGCATTACAGCATTTACTTTTGCTGTATCTACAGCGTAGTAACCACCGATGTCCGCAGCTTTACCTTGAACTTCAGCAAGTTCTGCAACGATTTTTTCTTCGTTTTCAGCAAGTGCTTGAGCAAGAGGAGCGAATTTCGCTTTAAGATCTGCATCTTCGTCTTGCGCAGCAAGTTCTTCAGCCCAGTATTTAGCAAGGTAGAAGTGGCTGCCACGGTTGTCAAGTTCGCCAGTACGACGTGATGGAGACTTGTCATTGTCAAGCAATTTACCAGTCGCAGCATCAAGTGTATTTGCAAGAAGTTTAGCTTTCGCGTTGTCTTCTTTGATGCCCATTTCTTCTAGAGAAACAGCAAGTGCCAAGAACTCACCTAAAGAGTCCCAACGTAAGTGGTTTTCTTCTACAAGTTGTTGTACGTGTTTAGGCGCAGAACCACCCGCACCAGTTTCGTACATGCCGCCACCAGCCATTAGGGGCACGATAGAAAGCATTTTCGCAGAAGTACCCAATTCCATAATCGGGAACAAGTCTGTGAGGTAGTCACGTAGGATGTTACCAGTTACAGAAATTGTATCTAGGCCGCGAGCAACACGTTCAAGTGTATAACGCATTGCACGGACTTGAGACATGATTTGAATGTCTAAACCAGTAGTGTCGTGCTCTTTCAAGTAAGTTTGAACTTTCTTGATGAGTTCGTTTTCGTGTGGACGGTACGGGTCAAGCCAGAAGATCGCAGGCATTCCTGAGTTGCGTGCACGAGTCACAGCAAGTTTCACCCAGTCACGGATTGGAGCGTCTTTCACTTGGCACATACGCCAGATATCGCCTTCTTCCACGTTTTGTGACATCAACACTTCACCTGTTTCCAGATCCGTGATGTTGGCAACACCCGCTTCAGGAATTTCGAAAGTCTTGTCGTGTGAACCGTATTCTTCCGCTTTTTGCGCCATCAGACCAACGTTAGGAACTGTACCCATAGTGCGTGGGTCAAAGTTACCATTCCATTTACAGAAATTGATCATTTCTTGGTAGATACGCGCGAAAGTAGATTCAGGCATTACAGCTTTACAGTCGTACTGTTTGCCGTCAGCACCCCACATTTTACCGCCACCACGGATCATTGCAGGCATAGATGCATCTACAATTACGTCATTAGGTGAGTGGAAGTTAGTGATGCCTTTTGCAGAATCAACCATTGCAAGTGCAGGACGGTGTTCTTGGCAAGCATGTAAGTCAGCAATGATTTCTTCACGAAGAGAAGTCGGAAGAGTTTCAATTTTTTCGTAAAGACCAGACATACCGTTGTTGATGTTAATACCTAACTCATCAAACAATTTACCGTGTTTTTCGAATGCATCTTTGTAGTAAATCTTCACACAGTGACCGAAAACGATAGGGTGAGACACCTTCATCATGGTCGCTTTTACGTGTAGAGAGAACAAAATGCCTGCTTCTTTACAATCATCTAATTCTTTTTCGTAGAAGTCGCAAAGTGCTTTTTTGCTCATGAACATTGAGTCAATGATTTCGCCGTCTTGAAGCGCAACTTTTGGCTTAAGAACAACAGTTTCACCAGACTTAGTGATCAATTCCATTTTTACGTTGCGAGCGCGGTCTAAAGTCATAGACTTTTCGCCGTGGTAGAAGTCACCTTCGTCCATGTGAGAAACGTGAGTTTGTGACCACTGTTTCCATTCGCTCATAGAGTGCGGATGTTTCTTCGCGTAATTTTTTACTGCAGTAGGCGCACGACGGTCAGAGTTACCTTCACGAAGTACAGGGTTTACAGCAGAACCTAGGCATTTGCTATAACGCGCCTTGATTTCTTTTTCTTCCTCAGTCGCTGGGTTTTCTGGGTAGTTTGGAACTGCAAAACCTTTAGACTGTAATTCTTTAATGCAAGCAGTTAATTGGCCAACTGAAGCACTGATGTTCGGAAGTTTGATAATGTTTGTGCTTGGATCTTGGGTTAATTGTCCAAGCTCTGCCAAGTTATTTGGCACCTTTTGTTCTTCGCTTAGGTAGTCTGAAAATTCAGCGAGTACACGTGCTGCAACTGAGATATCGCGTTTAACGATTTCAACGCCAGCAGGTTTAGTAAAGGTTTCAATGATCGGCAGCAGAGAGTAAGTCGCCAATAATGGCGCCTCGTCGGTCAGTGTGTAGATGATAGTTGACTTTCCACCAGCCATATATAGCCCCTTGCTTTAGATTGTGTCTTTGAGGTCCGAGCTTGTGGCTCGCCTCTATGAACCGATTTGCTTAAATAAAACTATGAAAGTATCGGGGTTCATTGCTTTTCAGTCAACGCAAGATCCTGTGATGTGGTCATTTCGTAGAAAAATGATACAAAAGAAGTGCAGTTTGACGCCCAATTTTAGCGCAAAACTGAGAAGGGGAATATTGAAAGCTTGTTATTCATAGCTTAAAGCTATTGAACAATTAAATTTATATCGTTTTCTTGGGGGATGATCTGTTCTTTATGGCTCGTTCGAATTTTAGTTGTAAAGCAAAGCGTAGGGCAGGTCAAACCGAAAGCCTTAGCTTTTAGGTGTAGATTTGGTGCGTAAGTTCGAAAATTAGTCAGGATTGGGGACTTTGTAAAAGAACGACTTGGTTTTGATGTCCCAATTGACTTTGAGTGTTGATGGAATGTTTATGCGCTAACTTATATATCTGATGAATAAGGCATGGCTATTTTCAACCTTAGTCAATTGAATGATTGATTTCATGTAGAGCAGAAGCATGAATCGAATCTTTAGCTTAGTTTAATAAATTAAAAGCGAGCAGGTTTTATTTGAAGTAGCAATGACACGCTCAACTGATAAAAACTAATAAATTAGTCTAATAGAGAAACTTAAAAATAGATTCATTTAGTGTAGCTGATTGAAACAAGCATCCTGATGAGCAATTTGGTCATAGAATAGTCATAAATATCACTATTTTTTGTGATGTAGTTAAAGAAAATTAAGCCCAGTTTTTTAGGTCTTATGTAAATGAATGTTTCTTTTGGTCGTGTTTTTAGTTTGAATAAAACGCGAAAAGTACGATTTAAAATAAACAGTCAATAAAATTTAAATTAATTTAAGTTTCTAATTTTATTATTTTAATTTTTGTTTTACCTTTAATGTTATGTTCTTTATAGATTTTTTTATTTTCTAATTGGATGAAAGTTCGATTAAATGACTGATTCGTAAATGATCTTGGTCTTTTTGTTAGAATTTGTTATTGAGTGTTCTGGCTATTTTTGCTATTAATCTTGATCGTAGCAGTTGGTTTTTATCTTTAAGATAAACCCTGAGGAGAGCAACGGGATGGCTTTACGTTTACTGGATATTGGTACACAAACCGAATTATTAACTGCCTGTCGTTTGTCTTTATTGATGGGGGTTTATACGGACGACAACCGCATTGCAGAATTTTTAAAGTTCGCGCGTGGTATTGTGCAAGTCGATAATGCTGTCCTCGCATTTAAAAATGAACCTTATATATGGTATGCGTCAGAGCACATATTTAAGGCCTTTATGGCCGAAGCTGATGATGATCGTCTAGATCAGTTTTTTGCTGAACATTCTCGTATAGACCGAGACGCTGAAAATTACCAAGCTTATTCCGACTATATGCAGGAACTGGGTTTAGGGCATCAGCGTCTAGTCGCTTTCGATTTAAAATATGATCAAGACTCTATTGGTAAAGTGATTTTGTTTGATGATCAAGTCACTGCATTTGAAGCCAAACAATTAAAGATCGTTGAAGAATTTGTACAAAGTCTAGTCAACATCATTCAACTCCGTGTTGAAAATGCCGAATTAAAAGAAGCCTATGAACAGCAGTCGGCACTGAATTTTAGTAAGACTAAATTTTTCCAAATTATTGCGCATGATTTAAGAGCACCTTTTCATGGTCTACTGGGTTTTTCAGAGGTTTTGGCGCAGGAACGCAATACCTTAGATGATTCAAGTGTGCAAAATATTGCAGACTATTTATATGACACCACACAGTCGACGTATAACCTTTTAGAAAGCTTATTAAACTGGGCTATGGCAGAAGGTGGTCGCTTTGTTTATCACCCGATTAATTTTGATTTACATCAGTCTGCAAAAATCGTCAGTGATGTCTTGAATAGCTTGGCTGTGAAGAAAAATATTCGACTGATCAATGCCGTGCCTGAAGGCATTAAGGTCAATGCAGATATCAATATGATCACATCAGTGATGCAAAACTTGGTGTCAAACGCATTGAAATTTACCCATACCGATGGTAGAGGTGTGGTGACGATTTCAGCCGATCGAGATGGAGAACGGGTTGTATTCACTATTCAAGATACTGGATTGGGGATGACCCAAGCTCAGATTGATGATTTATTTCAGCAAAAACTGACGGTTAGTATTAAAGGTACGGCAGGAGAACGTGGTACGGGGTTGGGTTTAGTCCTTTGTAAACGTTTTGTGGACTTAAATCAGGGTGAAATTGTGGTGAACTCGAAAGAAGGTGAAGGCACACAATTTAAAGTCTGGTTGCCACAGGCGACGAGCCTGCATCAAACCCTAAATACCGAGAGCAGCAGTGCACAGAAAGATGCGACCTTAAGTGAACTTTAATGTGCATCTATTGGTATAAAAGCCTAAAAATACTTTTCCCTAAGCGTTATCAACTGTTATAACTAGAAAAAAATCACGCTAGGGTTTGTGAAATGAATGCGGAGCAATTGCAGAAAACATTACGTGCCAGTCAATATGCTGAACAGGTGCTCGGAATTCATCAGGCCAGTTTAGAACAAGACTATGCAATTGATCAGTTTCAAACCTCGCTCAGTACAGCACAAATTCAACATTTTGTCGCAAGCAGCCTTGCCGATATCCAAGATGAAAATAGTTGGATGCGTGCAATTCGTGTGCTGCGCGCACGTCTCATGTTTCGTTGGATTTGGCAAGATGCCAATCAACTCACCGATGTCGTCACCTTAACTCGAGAGCTTTCAGACTTTGCCGATGCGTCCATCTGTGCGGCAAAAGATTTTGCGCTGAATCCGTTGATTGCGAAATATGGTGAACCGCTAGGCTATAAGGGGAAATTTCAAGACCTAATTGTGGTTGCCATGGGAAAACTTGGTGCACAGGAACTTAATCTTTCAAGTGATATTGATCTTATTTTTGCCTTTGATGAACAGGGCGAAACCAATGGTCGAAAATGTATTGATGTACAGCAGTTCTGTATTTTGTGGGGACAAAAATTAATTTACTTGCTTGACCATATTACCGCAGATGGTTTTGTCTTCCGTGTAGATATGCGTCTACGCCCATGGGGCGATGGTTCTGCCTTGGCAATCAGTCATGCGGCATTAGAAAAATATTTAAGCCAGCATGGTCGCGAATGGGAACGCTATGCTTGGATTAAGGCACGGATCGTCACGGGCGGTAAAGAAGGCGCAGAGTTACTGGAAATGACCCGACCTTTCGTCTTCCGCAAATATGTCGATTACACCGCTTTCGAAGCTATGCGTGACATGAAAGCCATGATTGAACGTGAAGTGCTACGTCGTAATATCGAAGATGATATTAAACTCGGTGCAGGCGGAATTCGTGAAGTTGAGTTTATTGTTCAAGTCTTTCAGCTCATCTATGGCGGTTCAAAACTCGAGTTGCAAGACCGTCAATGTTTAGTGAGTCTGCATCATTTAGGTGAAGTTGGATTATTAGAAAAAACCGCAGTTGCTGATTTAGAAGATGCGTATTTATTTTTACGTCGTATTGAACATGCGATTCAAGCACTCAATGATCAGCAAACCCAATCGTTGCCACATGAGCCTGAACCACGCCAGCGCATTTTAGATACTTTAGGTTTTGCAACCTGGGATGACTTTTTGAATGTGCTCAATCAGAAACGTGCCAAAGTCATTTACCAGTTTGAACATCTTATTAAAGAAAAAGAACCCGATCCGTTATTGGAAAGCTTTAGTCATTTAGAAGCACAGTTAAATGATGTTTTAGATGATGATGCCAAAAATTTAATTCACGAATTTTGGTATGGGCATGCGCTGAAAAAATTACCTGCCAAAGCAGTACAGCGTTTAAAAACTTTTTGGCCACATCTCATTGAGGCGATATTACAGTCAGATAAACCTCAGGTGGCTTTACTACGTCTGATGCCTTTGGTGGAGTCGGTGCTGCGCCGTACGGTCTATTTGGTGATGCTGATTGAGAGCAAAGGGGCATTACAACGATTAGTGAAAATGGCAACAGTGAGTCCGTGGATCTGCGAAGAATTGACGCATTATCCCGTGCTGTTGGACGAGTTTTTGTCGATGGATTTTGAGCTGCCAAAGCGTAAAGATTTAGAAGACTCTCTACGTCAACAACTGCTTCGAATTGAAATTGATCAAGTCGAAGACCAAATGCGTGTTCTTCGATTATTTAAAAAATCCAATGTCTTAGCAGTAGCTGCTAGTGATGTTTTGGCAGAAAGTCCGTTGATGAAAGTGTCGGATGCATTGACCGATATTGCTGAAGTGTCGGTGAATGCAACCTTGCATTTGGCATATCAAATTGTTGCCAAAAAACATGGCTATCCAATCGATGCAGAAGGGCAGCGTTGTTCGATTGATCACACGGCTTTCGCGGTAATTGGCTATGGCAAGGTGGGTGGCATCGAGCTGGGTTATGGTTCGGACTTGGATTTGGTGTTTATTCACTATATGGACGAACAAGCGGATACCGATGGACAGAAACCAATTAGTGGCTTTGAATTTGCCATGCGGGTGGCACAAAAATTTATGTCCTTAATGACCACGCAAACCCTAGATGGTCGAGTGTATGAAGTGGACACACGTTTACGACCTTCGGGAGAGGCGGGGTTATTGGTGACCAGCTTAAAAGCTTTTGAGCAATATCAACATAAAAATGCTTGGGTCTGGGAGCATCAAGCTTTAGTACGTGCCAGAACCATTGCAGGCGAGCACAGTTTACGGATTGAAATTGAAAACTTGCGCTGCAATATTTTGACGCAGCCACGAGATGAGAACAATGTTCGTGCAGAAGTGCTCAAAATGCGCCAAAAAATGAAAGACCATCTAGGTTCTTCTAAAGAGCAGCAAAAAGATGGAATTTTTCATTTAAAACAAGATGCAGGTGGTATCGTTGACATCGAATTTATGGCACAGTATGCAGTATTAGCATGGAGTGGGTCGAATCCCGATCTCGCCCATTACTCTGACAACGTACGAATCCTTGAGGATGCCGCAAGAACGGATTGCTTATCCAGCGCCGATGCGACAGCATTGATTCAAGCTTATCTCCGTGAACGAGCCGAGAGCCACCGTTTAGCACTTGCGAATCAATCCATGCAAGTTTCAGCTGACGATTGGCACGATACCCGAGTGGTCGTTTGCAAGCTATGGCAAAGATTAATTGATCCAACTGCAACGTTTGCATTGGATAAAAATGACTGTGTATAAAAATTTGGAGTGTGTGCCATGAACTTGGCTGATCGTGATGGTTTTATTTGGCAAGATGGACAATTGGTTGACTGGCGTGAGGCAAAAACTCACGTATTAACACATACATTGCATTACAGCATGGGTGTGTTTGAAGGCGTCCGTGCTTATGAAACTCCGAATGGAACGGCTATTTTCCGTTTAAAAGAACACACTAAGCGTTTATTAAATTCTGCAAAAATTTATCAAATGAAAGTCCCATTTGATCATGCAGCATTAGAACAAGCTCAAATTGATGTGGTTCGTGAAAATAAATTGGCTTCTTGCTATTTACGCCCAATTATTTTTATTGGTTCAGAAAAATTAGGTATTGCAGCAACTGACAATACAATTCATGCCGTTGTTGCTGCATGGAGCTGGGGTGCTTACCTTGGTGATGAAGCGATGGCGAAGGGTATTCGTGTTAAAACGTCTTCATTTACGCACCATCATCCAAACGTGACCATGTGTAAAGCAAAAGCATCTGGTAACTATACTTTGTCCATTCTTGCCCACCAAGAAGTGGCACATGCTGGCTATGACGAAGCAATGTTACTCGACCCACAAGGTTATGTATGTCAAGGTTCAGGCGAAAACGTATTCTTAGTTCGTGATGGCGTGATTCATACTCCTGACATCGCGGGTGGTGCACTTGATGGTATTACCCGTCAAACCATTATTACGATTGCGAAAGACCTTGGTTTTGAAGTGGTTGAACGTCGTATTACACGTGACGAATTCTATATCGCTGATGAAGCATTCTTTACAGGTACTGCTGCTGAAGTGACGCCAATCCGTGAATATGATGACCGTCAAATTGGTGAAGGTTGTCGTGGTCCAATCACTGAGCAAATCCAAACTGCATTCTTTAATGCGGTTCAGGGTAAAGACCCTAAATATGCGCACTGGTTAACTTACGTAAAATAAGCTGATCGGTTAAGATGAAAAGGCGAAACTAAGTTTCGCCTTTTTTATTGGCTTGAAGATATTGAATTTTTTGGAACGAGACTATGCATATTGTTTATGTCAGTGATGGTAAAGCAGGACATCGCTCACAGGCTCTAGGTTTATTTAAGGCCATGCAGCGCCAATCTCAGGAAGCAGTCACATTTCAAGAAATTTCAATTGATGATTTGCCTATAGTGACACTTATTTCTGCGCTATTTAGCCATCAGCTTCATGCCGTAGAACACGAGCCAACTTATATTTTTGGCGTCGGCAGCCATACACATTTTCGAGTATGGCTGTTAGGCAAAGTGTATAACAAAGCCAAAACTATTATTTTAATGAAGCCCAGCTTGCCGTTTGCATGGTTTGATTATGCAGTAATTCCACAGCACGATGGTATTCAGGCATCAAATAAAGTACTGACCACACAGGGTGCGTTAAATCCTATTGTGAATGAGGAGCGGCATCAGCATGGTCGAATCCTTATCGCCTTGGGAGGCTCTTCAAAACGCCATCAGTGGAATGCTGCTAAAGTACTCCAAGCGATTGAACAAATAGTCGAGCAGAATCCAAATTCACAAATCATTTTGACCACTTCACGGCGCACACCAAAAGCGTTTTTAGCAGAATTAAAACAGTTAAAGAATATTGAAAAAGTACAGATTTTCCCAGTTGAAGACACTCCGCAAGGTTGGATTTTTGAAGAAATGCAAAAAGCCGAAGCAGTTTGGGTGACTGAAGATAGTGTTTCAATGATTTACGAGGCTCTCACCGCGGGTTGTAAAGTCGGGGTGATTGAAGTGGATCGGTTGAAGGAAGACCGGATTACCAAGTCGGTAGATGAAATTTTAAAACAAGGCTTGGTGTCGTTACAGACCACTTTAACTGATTTGAATCTCGCTACCGAATTTAAAGAAACTGACCGTATCGCCAAAAAGATTGTACTCGGTCCCTAAAGTATAGATAATACCCGACGAAAAATTTCTACCAACATTTCAGTCTATCTTGGAAATGTTTGAATAATATTACAGGGTTGTCCGGTCAATGCTAAAAACCTATTTGTTTCCATTTTTGCTTTCAATTGGGTTTTGCGTTGGCTTAGGTTTTTGGGACTATTTATCTGAAATCAAAGATGCTCCTTTATTCTTTGTTTTGGTTCTTTCGAGTACGTTTTTTTTCATTGCAGTAAAACAACTACATAGTTCTATTTTTAAGTACATTTTCCTTGCGCTATTTTTTGTCATTAGCCTGTATATTGCAAGTGGGACAGGGTTCTTACAAGGGCATATGTCTTTGGGAATCGTGGCATCGATGTTTCAAAGTAATACCAATGAAGCCTTTGAGTTTTTATCTGTAGTCGATCCTAAATATATTGTTTTTGCCTTTGTTGTTTTCTTAAGCCTTTGTTTTTATGTTTTATTTTTTAATCAATCTAATCAGGGAAATTATCCCAAGCTGATTTTGACACTTATCTTTATTGCTAACGGCGTTAGTGTGTTTGGTATTCAAACTGCAATGGCGACGGTTAAATATAAACAAGAAGAAGCCAAACTCCTTGAAGATAATTTGCAAGATATCGATTGGGAAATTCAGCAGGTGAATGCTAGCTATGACAATCAAGTGATTATCATTGGTGAGAGTGTTCAGCGAGATCATTTATCACTCTACGGTTCGAAAGACGATACCACACCTTTTTTAAATGAGATGCCACTGGATGTTGTAGATCATTACATCGCAACTGCACCGAATACGGTCACCAGTCTGACTCGAACGCTGACTTTGGTTGATCAAAATCGTGAACCGCAGATTGCAAAAAATGTTGTGACGCTAGCAAAACAAGCGGGCTATAACACCATATGGATTTCAAATCAGGGATTTATGGGGAAAAATGATACGGCGATTTCTAAAATTGCCATTCATGCCGATCATCAGTTCTTCCTGAAAAGTGGTAACTATATGTCGAGTAATATTGATGACGACAAAATGGTCGAAATATTACAGGCCCAGTTAAAAAAATATGCCAATCAAAAAAATGTAATTTTTATTCATATGATGGGTTCACATCCGGATGCTTGTGAACGTCTGTTTAAGGCACCACGTATGTATGCGAATAAACCTGAAACGATTAATTGTTATTTATCTTCGATCAATAAGTTGGATCACTTTATAGAACAGATATATACCTCTTTGAAGGCTGATCAGCGTAGTTTCAGTGTGACCTATTTTTCTGATCATGGTATGACCGTGGATGAAGATTCATATCATGTAGATAATGAATTTAAAGATAATTATCAGGTTCCATTTTTTGTATTACGTAGCGATGCGCAGGCCAAAAACCACTATAACAAGACTGTGAGTGCCTATGATTATATGCATATTTATGCAGATTTATTGGGGGTGAAAACACCATTATTAGATCCTAAAAAATCGTTGGCGAATATCGAAGACAATCAAAATGTCACCGTTTTTGATTGGGATGATTATGTGCCATATAAAAAATTAAATGAAAGCGAAGCGCAATGATTTACAGCAAAAAATAAAAATGAATTGATTTTTTTTGTTTTATTTGTAAGTCTTAGCAGAATTGATAAATCACTTTTAATTTGTTGTTAGAGGTTATTTATAATTGAATTACCCAGGTAAGATTAAGAAAGAAATTTTAATTATGTTAAAATATGATTGCAGAGTTAACTTATGAAAATATTACATATCAATAATTTTGCTTTTAAAAAATCTGGGGCTGAATTTTATAATACAGACAGAAAAATTTCGGCAGGTTTGATTTTAAATGGTCATCATGTTTATGACTTCTCTTTTCATGATATGGCTTATTATGGCACCATTTGGCGCACTAAAAAAGTTGGTAAAAAATGGGCAAATCAAGAAGTATTAAAAGTTGTAAAAAATTTTGAACCAGATTTAATCCTAATAGGCCATTCATCATTATTGAGTACGGAAACGTTAAAACAAGTTAAAGCACAATATCCCAAAACGAAAGTAGCATTTTGGTATGTTGATTGGATTTGCGTAGATAAGAAAGCGAATTTTATTAAAGAATGGTCGCCTTATTTAGATTGTATTTTTGTCACCACAAGTGGTGAGTTATTAAAGACTTTAGGAAATGGCAATAAAGTGGCTTATATGCCAAATATGAGTCTGGATGCTGTTGATAGTCTAAAAAATTTTGAAAAAAATGAATTTGTGAATGAATTGGTCTTTTGTGGTTCATCTTCTGATGTGGAACGTACTCAATTTATTCGTAGTTTGCAACAAAAAATTAAACATATTCCTACACGTTATTGCGGTTTTGATGAAGATCCAAAAGTTTTTGGTGCGGAATATTTTAAAGTTTTAAGTCAATCCCGTATGGGCTTAAACTATTCACGTGCGAATTCATTAGATTTATATACATCAGATCGTATTACACAACTGACAGGTAATGGGTTATTGACCTTCACACCTCATATTCCTGGATTTGAGACGTTATTTTCAGATAAAGAAGTGGTGTATTTTAGTGATGTTGATGATTTAGCAAATAAGGTTCAATATTATGTGAATCATCCCAAGGAAGCAAAAGTGATTGCTGAAGCTGGTTGGAACAGAACGCATTCTAGCTATAGTTCAAAACGTGTCACAAAGTTCATGTTAGAGACTATTTTCTCACAGCCTTATACCGAAGACTATGAATGGAAGGATCATGTTTTCAGTTGCTAAGTTAGAGTCAGCAGAGTATTTGGGGGCGGGAGCAAATCGTTATTGCGTGATTTCACCTTCCGATCCTCAGGTGTGTTTAAAAATAGATTTACCTCCAGAACAACGTCAAATTAAGAATTTTCGCCAAAAAATCCAACGCTTTTTAAGCGCTCATTTTTATCGGTTTAATGAAAATTACATTGAATGGAGTGCATATCAGCGTTTAAAAAGACGTATTGATGAGCATGAATTACATCAATTTATTGCCTCTTGTTTGAAGTTAGAAGTTGTTCATGCACAACTAATTCTTAGTTGTGAGTTAATTCGGGATGAGCAAGGTGAGGTATCGCTTAGTCTTCATCATTATCTCAAGCATCAAATACCATTGAATATAGAGGCTGTATGTCACTCGATTGATCAGTTAACGGATTGGCTAATTCAACATAATATTCCACTATTTGATTTAAACTCGGGTAATTTAGTTGTTCAACATCATCGAGGTGGGCTTAGATTAAAATGTATTGATGTTAAATCAACATTAAAGAGTAAGGAGATTATTCCATGGTCTTATTGGTCTGATTTCTTAATGCATAAAAAACTTCGTCGCCGTGCAGAGCGTCTCAAGCAGTTGATACAAAAAAATATGAAGTCGGAGTAATCATGAAAATTGTACAGGTCATGGCAACGAATGGTGGTATGGGGGGGTTGGAAAAACATACATTAGATTTATGTCGTGGATTGGCGCAAAGTCATGAAGTTCATTTAATTGCAGATCGTTCCTATCAACAAAAACTAAGTGGTCATATCACACTACATCCATTTGATTTTTCTAGAAGTCGCTGGAATCCGTTTCTCATTTATGCGTTAGTTAAACAAATAAAGCAACTTCAACCAGACGTTTTACATGTTCAGGCAAGTAAAGCAGCAAGTATTTTAGCACCGTGGTTAAAGCAGTTTTCTTGTAAAAAGATTGTCACCGTACATGGGATGAAAAGTAATTTAAAACCATTCATGGCGTTTGATGACATCATTGCTGTGAGTGGGAAAATTAAAGCAAAATTTCCGATTTCAAAATCAGTTCATGTGATTTGGAATGGTGTAGATCAAGATATTAATCAAATTAATAATAAAGTGAAATGTGAAAATCAGCCTACCATTGCCTTGGCGATTGGTAGATTGGAAACAGTGAAAGGCTTTCATATCCTGATTGATGCTTGGAAAAATATCAATGCTGAATTATGGATTGTAGGGGATGGGACTCAGTACCAATCGCTGAAAACTCAGATCGACCAACTTAACTTAAATGATCGTGTAAAACTATTGGGTTTTCGGTCAGATATTTCTGATTTACTTGCTCAGGTAGATTGCTTCGTAATTTCTTCTTTAAAAGAAGGTGGTCCTATTACTTTGGCTGAAGCTCTATTGAGTCACGTACCAACTCTATCGACTGATGTTGGGATGGTGCCTGACTTTATTGATGGGCAGTTTATCTGTGAACCGAATTCGAGTGAACAGATGGCGAACTTGATATCGAGGGAATTAAAACCTAGAGCTGAAATGCTCCCTCTATTCGAAGCAGCATTTATAAAAGCAGAGCAAAACCTAAAATTTGAATCAATGTTGCAGCAAACTGAAAATTTGTATCAAAATTAAGTTAAAGTTTTTTAGGGGTTTCACGAATTGCGTCTATCACAATATGTTGGTTAAAAATATTAAAGGTATGACAGCCATTATCATTCGGGTGCCACTCACTATCTAATTTCATCCAAAATTTCTCTTCGTAGTGTTCTGGAGAAAGTTTTGTAACTTCATTGAGGTCTAAGCTGCCACCATAGCGTTTCAGAGAGTCCTGTGATGGGCGGACTAATTTATTGTTGATCATGCTCAAGTGACCACCTGGGCGATATTGCACAATGCCTTTTTTAACTGGGTTTTGAGGATGTGGTTGCCAATCACTACTCAGTAGATTCTCACTGTAAAAAATATGGAGTTCATTACCATATTTTTTTGATTTTTGATTTTTAATCGCGGTAAATAGATACCACATTCCATTTTGATAATACGGTGTAGTATCTGCAGCATTTATATGACTTATTAATGTACGATCAAATTCCCAAGAATATGGAAAATTTGTACATTTCCATAACTCGATACTTTGGTTGGCTGCACTTTCAGGAATTATGTACCAAATATCTTCATGTTTGAATATACAAGGATAAGAAAGGTGATAAGAGCACTGAATAATAGCTTTGGGTTCAGTGTATGTACCATCTTCAAATACTTCCATTACTGACAAAAAACCAACAGGATGATCTGGTGCCACTTCTTCAATAAAAATATAAGTATGTCCATTTTCTTCTACGATAAATGGATCAGCGTAGACATGTCCCTCAGGCGCATAAATTTCATGTAATGACGGAATGAGACTGGCTTCAAAACTGGATTCTAATTTACCGAAGCGAAGATACCAACGCGACCTAAACTCTTTATCTCTCTTTTTTTCTTGGGATTTATAGTATTTTTTTGCAAGACGTCGAAATAAAGACATAGTAAACTCGGATAAAAGTATATAATCTTTATTATATTAGATATTTATTCAAATTTATTGTTTTGTTATCCTTGATGTGAAACCGTGATGTAGTATAAAGAATGAGTATTTTTTCTCGGAAAAAAAAGCCTTTAGGATTTGAAAATCAGGCATGTTTAACAATTAATAAAGATGGATTGATCAATGCTAAACCACCTATATTTGCATATTGGTGGGATGTTAATCAAAACTTTGGCGATTGGATTGGCCCATGGTTAATTGGCTTAATGACTGATCGTGTTGTAATTAATACTAGAGACCAACGCGTTAATGAGAGTTTATTTAGTGTAGGCTCTATTTTGGGCCATATCACGGAAGATCAAGGAGTTGTTGATATTTGGGGGAGTGGGCTTATTGCTCCTTTGGAACAAAAGAAGATATTAAAGCGTTTAAAAAGCTCTTTTATTCCCCAAATACATGCGGTGAGAGGAACGCTAACTCAACAAGAAATTCAAAATAAATTGAACTGGAAAGTGCCTAATGTTTACGGTGATCCAGCTTTGCTTATTTCAGATTATTATCAACCACATTCATTGGATATAAAAATCGCAATTTGCCCACATCATATACATTATCAGGAAGTTAAGAATAAATTGGCAGGTTGTGATGATATACATGTCGTGGATGTAATGCAGTCACCAGAAAAAGTGATTGATGAAATTGCGAGTGCTGATGTTTGTTTATCAAGTTCCTTGCATGGATTAATCATTGCCCAAGCCTATGAAGTTCCATGGAAATGGTTGCGGTTTTCTGAAGATCAATTGGTTGGTGATAAATTTAAGTTTTATGATTTTTTTTCGATTTTTAAAGTTGGTGAACAAATTTTGCCCGTAGATGTTAGTTATGAGTGTCTTAATCCGGACTTTATTCATTTACACGCTAATACGGGACGCCTAGGTAAATTTAATATTTCATTAGATGATTTAAAAAATAGTTTCCCACTGTAATTATAAAGACCAATATTTTTTAGGGGCTGTTGAAATATAATGTTCAAAAAATAGTGAGAAAGCTGAATCCAATTAATTACATAATTACACTAACTTCACTTCTCGCTATGCCTCGCACAAAACTGAAAGATCAACACTCGTTTAAGCTGAAGTCTCTTCTCCTAAATGTATATATTTATTTTAGTAAAATTTATGATCAACTTTTGAAGTGATTTTTTATAGACTTGCGATCGACTGACTTTGGCATAAGTAATGGAAAATTTTGGTAATTCAAATTCAAATTTTTATAAATTTAGTTATTAGGGTCTGTTGACATTTGTTGATTAAAAAAATAGCGAGATAGTAAAATTAAATCGCCAAACCCAATTTTACACTCGCTATGCCTCGAACAATGCTAAATGATCAACACTGGTCCAAGTTACT
>NZ_VPDC01000017.1:0-76161 GCF_013417875.1 Acinetobacter sp. YH12219 | reverse complement strand
AGAGGAATTGCCACAAGATACGATAAGCTAAAACGTAACTATCAAAGCGCTGTTGCTTTAGCTTGTATATTTATATGGTTGCCTCTTTAGCTCAATTTATCGGCTGTAAATGTCAACACACCCTAATAAAGTTATTTGTTTAGCAAGCATAAGAAAATTTGCAGCTTTTTAAAAGAAATTTTAATGAATTCTTTGAAGAGGCTTCTAACAAAAAAGCGAACCGAAGTTCGCTTTTTATCTCATGTATTGTTCAACGCTGCTTAGAAGAAGCCCATTGGTTTGGTGTCATAGCTCACCAACAAGTTTTTGGTTTGTTGATAATGATCAAGCATCATTTTGTGGTTTTCCCGGCCGATCCCTGATTTTTTGTAGCCACCGAATGCTGCGTGTGCAGGGTAGATATGATAACAGTTGGTCCATACACGACCTGCCTGAATAGCACGACCCGCACGATATGAAGTATGCGCTGAACGCGACCAAACCCCTGCACCTAGACCATAAATCGTGTCATTGGCAATTTTAATGGCATCATCAAAGTCTTTAAAGGTTGCTACTGAAAGCACAGGGCCAAAGATTTCCTCTTGGAAAATCTTCATGTCATTGGTGCCTTTAAAAATCGTTGGCTCAATATAGAAACCAGTACCGACTTCATTTCGTGGGTCACCACCAGTAATGAGCTGTGCACCTTCATTTTTACCTGTAGCGATACAGCCTAAAATTTTGTCTTGCTGCTCTTGCGATGCCTGTGCACCAATCATGGTATCGGTATCGAGTGGATGACCCGTCTTAATACGTTTCACACGTTCTACTGCCATTTCCAAGAATCGATCTGCAATGCTTTCTTGTACCAATGCACGTGATGGACATGTGCAAATTTCACCTTGGTTGAGCGCAAACATGGCAAAACCTTCGAGTGTTTTATCTAAGAACTCATCGTCTTTGTCCATGATGTCTTCAAAGAAGATATTTGGTGATTTTCCACCAAGTTCTAAAGTCACAGGAATGATATTTTCAGTCGCATATTGCATGATCATTTGACCGACAGCGGTTGAACCTGTGAAGGCGATTTTTGAGATGCGCGGATTGGTCGCCAATGGACGACCGACTTCAACACCATAACCATTCACAATATTCAGCACGCCCGGTGGGAGTAAGTCTTGAATGAGTTCAGCCAAGACTAAGATGCTGACAGGCGTTTGCTCCGCAGGTTTCAACACGATGCAGTTACCCGCAGCCAATGCTGGAGCAAGTTTCCAAGCCGCCATCAAGATTGGGAAATTCCACGGAATAATTTGACCGACCACACCAAGTGGTTCATGGAAATGGTACGCAATAGTATTTTCATCAATTTCAGAAATGCCGCCTTCTTGGGCACGGATACAGCCGGCAAAATAACGGAAGTGATCGATACAAAGTGGAATATCAGCGGCTAAGGTTTCACGAATCGGTTTACCGTTGTCCCATGTTTCTGCAACTGCAAGGAGCTCTAGGTTTTCTTCAAGTCGATCGGCAATTTTTAATAAAATATTTGAGCGTGTCGTTGGGGAAGAGGCGTTCCATTGGGCTTTGGCTTTATGCGCTGCATCCAAAGCCAATTCAATATCTTCAGCAGAAGAACGTGGCACTTTGGTAAAAACTTTACCGTCTACAGGGGAGATATTTTCAAAGTATTCACCTTTCACTGGCGCGACCCATTGGCCACCAATCAGGTTTTCATACTGAGCTTTAAACTGAACTTTTGAACCGGGTTGATTAGGATCGACATAACGCATATGAATTTTCCTTTGCTTGTTTATTATGATCTTGTTGGGCTGCCCATCTGTGGCAATCTACAGCTTTGGTATAAGGTACTTTTGTACATTATTTGATTAGCATAGCCTGTATAAGGTTGGAAAAAGGTTGGAGACAAGAAGGTTTACAATATTTTTTTTCAGTCTTAAAAACAAAAGCTGGGAAACGGATTTTTAGTCATGAATTGTTGTGAGAATAATGAATGATGATGCAGCAGGATTTATCTGAAAAACGACAGAATGTCGAACGGTTAAGGCAGGGCATGAGTCTGTCAAAGCAGCAAACCTCGCAATTGAATGAGAGCATTGCGAGTTCTTGGCAGCGATCGGCGCAGGCGGAAATTCCGGAAAATCGGAGTGCTGCGCCTTTGGTAAATTTAAGCCCTCAAAGTCAACAACAGTCGGCATTGCATCATGCGTTGCAACATTGTGCCGAAGATTTAAAACACATTGCCGAACAGTCGTCGATGGTACTTGCCGTGGGCGATGTAGGTAGCACGATTATTTGGAGTGCGTCGAGTCGGCAAATGCAAAGTGCTGCGGAAAGTGTGCATTTTATTGCAGGTGGGCAGTGGCGAGAAGAATTGGTCGGCACCAATGCATTAGCTTTGTCTTTAAAAACCCAACAGTCGAGTTGTGTGTTTTCAAATGAACATTACATGCCATCAGTACATGAATGGGTCTGCTATGCAGCACCGATTATCGATCCACATACGCAGCAAATTTTGGGCGTGGTTGATTTATCCACTGTGTGGAAAAACCACAATAGTTTAGGGCTACTTGCGGCTGAACGCTGCGCTTCGATTATTCAATCGGCTTTACTCGATTTTCAAAAACAGCATTTGTATATTCGGGCCTTTGCTGTGCCGCAAGTGTTATTTAATGGCAAAGTGATGGTGCTGACCCCGCGGCAAATAGAAATTTTGACCATCTTGGCGCTATGTCCGCAAGGCATGACCTTAGATACTTTGCATCAAGCCTTATATGGTGAACGTAAGGTGAGTGTTGGGACTTTAAAAGCGGAAATGTCGCAGCTACGCGATATTTTGGGTGGCATGTTAGGCTCAAGACCCTATCGTTTATTGGCACAAGTCGAAGCCGACTTTTTACAAGCTGAGCAAGCTTTAGATGCAGGTTATCTCGATTCTGCATTAAAACTGTGTTCAGGGGTTTTCTTGGCCAAAACCGAAAGTCCTTTTTTAGGGGCATGGCGTGATTGTCTTGAGTCACGATTAAGCCAAGCGATTTTTAATGCCAAGGAAACAGATGTTCTGCTCAAGCATGTCGCGCGTTTTCCTGAAGCCATTGATGCGGTTGAACGCCTGATTGAGCTGATGCCGAGATCGCATCCCGTACATCAGACTTTGTTGAAACTAAAACAGTAAGTTGCAATGTAATTCAGGCTAATAAAGACCTTTATTGGCCAGCCATTGAAAGAGCTGGGTATAGACTTGTTCTCGCGCGGTTTTTTCCGAAAGTACTAAATCATGCAAGCCATTGTGAATGCTTTGAATGGTGACATCGCCTTGAATTTTCTTGGCATATTTTTGGATATCTTTTACACCCAAAATCACATCACTAGTCTGCGCTGCTTTACCCCATTTTTTGGGATTTTTAGTTTGATGTGAATGCATCACTAATACCGGTACATCAATCGTCACACCTTGATGAATTTCCTTTTGAGCTTCATAAATACTGCGGACGAAACTGATGTATACCATTGGATAGCGGGTCTTTTTCCAGTCTAAATTGAAGTCCCATTCACCCTTGAGTTCATGGTGTAAGCTGGCGGTGTACCATTTATTCAGCTCACTTGGGAATTTTAAATTTGGAAAAGTCTTTGCCAATTTACTCAGCTGTGGAATACCCAGTGCGCGTTTCACCGGATTCATGTTGAAATCATAAAATGGGCTGTTAACCCAAAGGGCTTGAATTAAAGGATGATTTTGATGATGCGCCGCATACAAGGTGGTGGTTAATCCACCGGTTGAATGACCACAGAGCAGTAAGGCATCGTGACCTTCATCAGCAATGATCGTTAGGGCTTGATCTATTTCGGCATCATATTCAGACAGTTCATGTACGTTATAGTATTTTTGATGCGGGCGGATGGAGCGACCATATTTTCTTAAATCCAAGGCATAAAAGTCGAAACCGTGCTGATTAAAGCGTTCGGCCATTTCGGTTTGGAAAAAATAATCGATAAAACCATGGATATAGAGCACCGCTTTGGAGGTAGGAGCCGCTGCTTTTTTGCGAACCAGTGTGGCAACCACAGGGCCTTCATAATCATCTGGGAAGGTCAGCGTGGCTTGTTCATAGCCTGCGCCCAAAATGTCAGGCTGATACTGAATTGGTGAATGGCTCATTATTATACTCATCAATATTATTGGACATTATGCTTTATCCTTGATGAGCCATAAGCTTTTGTCAAATGAATAATCGATGCTGTTATGCGAACTAAAAAAGAGTGACCTCAGTATGAAAGCGACCAATCTAGAGTCTCTTCCCTGAAATAAAAAGTGAAATGGATTCAGTTGAGCCTACATCACCAGACTCAAAGGGTAATGTAGGCACTTAGGTCACTTAAACATGAAGACCTTTGAGGGCTTAACTTAAACGGCCGCTTTGAAGTCGACCACAGAGGCATTGGCTTTAAGCGCTGCCTTGAAAATATCAACCACTTGAGCATGAGTCGCTTTACGTGGGTTGGTCAGCATGCAGGCATCTTTTTGCGCATTTTCAGACATGATGCTGAGGTCTTGTTCTTTCACACCGAGTTCAGAAAGGCTCGATGGAATGCCAATCGAAGCAGAGAGTTCACGGATTGCTGCAATCGCTGCATAAGCCGCTTCAGTCACCGTTAAACCGTCGGTTGGCACACCCATGAGCTGCGCGATACGTGCATATCGGTCAGGGCAGGCGATCAGGTTAAATTCGCAAACGTGTGGTAACAGCACGGCATTACATACGCCATGTGGCAAGTTGTAGAAGCCACCCAGTTGGTGCGCCATCGCGTGGACATAACCTAAAGATGCATTGTTAAATGCCATCCCTGCTAAGTACTGCGCATAGCTCATCGCATCACGTGCTTCTAGGTTTTCGCCATTGGCGACGGCAGGGCTGAGCCATTCACTGATCATTGAAATGGCTTTTTCAGCACAAGCATCGGTAATAGGATTGGCTGCTGTAGAAACATAAGCTTCGACCGCATGTGTTAATGCATCCATACCGGTTGCTGCAGTGAGCGCCGCAGGTTTCGCAATCATCAGTTTCGGGTCATCAATAGCGATAAGTGGGGTACAACGCCAATCGACAATCGCCATTTTTACATGGGTTTCAGTATTGGTAATGATACAGAAACGGGTCATTTCTGATGCCGTACCTGCGGTGGTATTAATCGCAATGAGTGGAGTCATTGGAACTGTACTTTTATCGATGCCTTCATAGTCACGAATATGACCACCACCGGCAGTGACTAAGCCAATGCCTTTGGCACAGTCATGAGAAGAGCCGCCACCGAGAGAGACAATAAAGTCACAGCCATTGTCATTGTAGGCATCTACACCGCTATGCACGTTGGTGTCAGTTGGGTTGGGTTCTGCGCCCGGAAAGATGTGACTTTCTACGCCAGCTTCAGTTAAATATGCGGCAATCGTATCTGCTACACCAAATTTGTAAAGACCGGCATCGGTCACGATAAGCGCTTTCTTTGCGCCAAGATTTTGTGCCTTTGCACCAATTTCTTTAGCACAGCCGGGGCCAAAAAGTGAAACACAAGGGATGTAAAAACCGTTTGTTTGATCTGCAATATTTTTAAAAGCCATGGTGCGATTCCTTCTACCATTCATTGTCATTTGTTATGGGTGATACTCACCTAAACTGAGTATTGCGAGGGATGTTTTAAATTCACACCTACCAAAGACCTACCAAAATTATGGCTTTGTTTTGAATTTATTTAATTGATTGAAATTTAATCATTAATTATTTTTGTTATTTTCTAAGATTCGCTAAAAGTCGTATACATTTAAGCCAAAATAGGCGTTGCGATGATTGGATGCATGATCGAGTTATCAGATTATAAAATCTAACTAAAACTACTATCAATTTACTAAATGCCCCAAAGCGCTCGAATCAGGATAGGCTATAACAAATAACGAGATAGTCACTTTTGTGCATTTCGCTTTTTGCAGTGCGAAACAAAAGATTAATTAAACGAGTTAAATAATGCCCAGTGAAAATTTGAAAACGAAACGACCTTTATATATTCCTTATGCCGGAAATACACTTTTAGAACTCCCACTTTTAAATAAGGGTTCTGCGTTTAATGAAGATGAACGTAAGAGCTTTAATTTACACGGTTTAATTCCACACGTTACAGAAAGCATTGAAGAACAAAGTCAGCGTTCTTATCAGCAATATTGTGCATTTAATAGTGATATCAATAAGCATATTTACCTGCGCAATATTCAAGACACCAATGAAACATTGTTCTATCACTTAATTGAAAACCACCTCAGTGAGATGATGCCGATCATCTATACACCAACAGTGGGTGAGGCTTGTCAGCGCTTCTCGGACATTTACCGTCGTCATCGTGGGATTTTTATTTCATATCCTGACCGTGATCATATCGATCAAATTATTCATAACGTGAATAAAAAGAATGTGAAAGTGATCGTGATTACGGACGGTGAACGTATTCTTGGTCTTGGTGACCAAGGCATTGGGGGGATGGGGATTCCGATTGGTAAGTTGTCGCTGTACACTGCGTGTGGTGGGATCAGTCCAGCCTATACTTTGCCGATTACTTTAGATGTCGGAACCAATAACCAACAGCTGTTGAATGACCCGATTTATATGGGTTGGAGTCAGCCTAGGATTAGTGGTGAAGAATATTATCAATTTGTCGATGACGTGATTAAAGCCATTCAACAACGTTGGCCTAAAGCGCTGATTCAATTTGAAGACTTTGCACAAAAAAATGCGATGCCTTTACTGGAAAAATATCGCGATAAAATTTGCTGTTTCAATGACGATATTCAAGGGACAGCAGCAGTGTCTGTCGGAAGTTTAATTGCGGCATCACGTGCAGCAGGCAAGCAGCTCAAAGATCAAATCGTCACCTTCTTAGGGGCGGGTTCAGCAGGTTGTGGGATTGCAGAACAGATCATCAAGCAAATGGTGGCGGAAGGTTTAACCGATGCTCAAGCACGTGCGCGGGTGTTTATGGTCGACCGCTTTGGTTTAATTACTGAAAATCAGCCGAATCTTTTAGATTTCCAACGCAAGCTTGCGCAAGCACCGGATAACGTCGCACATTGGGCAAATGCAGATTCGGTCATCTCACTCCTGGATGTGGTTACACATGCCAAACCGACTGTATTGATTGGGGTTTCGGGACAACCGGGGCTGTTTAGCCAAGAGGTTATTGAAACGATGGCTGCAAATTGTGAACAGCCTATTGTGTTGCCACTATCTAACCCGACATCACGTGTCGAAGCGGTGCCTGCAGATATTATCGAGTGGACCAAAGGTAAGGCCCTGATTGCGACAGGTAGTCCATTTGCACCAGTGAATTATCATGGCAAGATTCATCAGATTTCACAGTGCAATAACTCCTATATTTTCCCGGGGATTGGACTGGGTGTGATTGCATCTGGGGCGAAACGTGTGACGGAAAATATGCTGATGGCATCTAGTACGGCATTGGCGGACTGTTCACCAAAATTGGCAGATCCAAATGCTGATTTATTGCCAAGTTTGGATTATTTACAGGATATTTCGAAGAAAATTGCATTGAAAGTCGCGTTGGCTGCGATTGCTGATGGTGTTGCGCCAAATGTCAGCGTTGAAGTGCTCGAACATGCGATTGAAGCGAATTTCTGGAAACCTGAATATCGTGATTATGTCCGTGTGACCTATTAACGCAATTTTAATTTTTATTCATATTTGTGGAACCTGACTCAAACCATGTTCCACATACTGAATAAATATAGATTGATTTTGATTGGTGTAAGCGATAGATAAAAAAACCCCCATCTTTCGATGAGGGCTTTTTGAATTTGGAGCGGGAAAGGAGACTCGAACTCCCGACCCCAACCTTGGCAAGGTTATGCTCTACCAACTGAGCTATTCCCGCGGAGTCTATCCTGTTTTTTTACTAAAAAACTGAATCGAAAAAAATTTGGAGCGGGAAAGGAGACTCGAACTCCCGACCCCAACCTTGGCAAGGTTATGCTCTACCAACTGAGCTATTCCCGCGGAGTCTATCCAATTTTTTAAATAAAAAACCGAATGAAAAAATTTTGAGCGGGAAAGGAGACTCGAACTCCCGACCCCAACCTTGGCAAGGTTATGCTCTACCAACTGAGCTATTCCCGCATAGCCACGTATAATACATTAAGGATTTTTCAGGTCAATAACTTTATGAAAAACTGTGCATCGTTTGCATAAAATAAAAACAATTTGTTTGAAAATTGGAAGATTTTTGCAGGTCGAAGGCTTCCATTTTGATGAAATCATGCAATTCAGATGGTTTCAGCAACTTTGCGACACAAGAACTTGAACAAATACAGGCTATACTAAGACCAGTTGAACCTTTTTTTGAATTTGGGAGAGCCGTTTTGAGTTTAGAACAGCAATTAATTGAGCGTCTACAGACATTAGCGCCTACACATCTTGAAGTGGTGAATGAGTCCGCAGGTCATGGAGGTTATTTCCCAGGTAAAGAGTCGCATTTTAAAGCAGTGATCGTGAGTGAGGCATTTGCAGGTTTGCGTTTGGTGCAACGTCATCAAAAAGTCTATGCCGCAGCCGGTGATTTACTTAGTCCGGGGCAAATTCATGCCTTGGCCATTCATGCGTTTTTACCCGAAGAATGGAAAGGTCAAGACACCACTAGCCCTGAATGTGCGCATGCACCTAAGTCATCTTAAGGTGAGCCATGGAAACGCAATTAATCATTAAAATCATTCATATGTGTGGTGTGGCTTTAGGCTGTGCTGCCATTTTCATTCGTGCTTTTACGCTGTTTAAAGGGACGCAGGGCAATTTACCGAATCCATCAGGTCGTAAGTTTTTTGTTGCTTTGCAACATGGCTCAATGACATTAATTGCTGTGACAGGAATTATCTTATTGTTTATGAAGAACTTTGATGTGCAGCCATGGTTCTATGCCAAAGTTGTACTATTTCTAGCGTTGCTGTCTTCTTTATCTAAAGCGTATAAAAAAGATGACAGTGTTTTATTGGTTCAGCGCCGTGCGGGCTTATTTATTGCAGCTGTTGCACTTATTTTCATCATTACATTGGTTATAATTAAACCAGTTTTTGGATAAATGGCTTATCCACATGGCCGATTTCAAGGCTTGAGTAAAAAAACAAAGATTAGAGGGTTTTGAATGCGTACGCGTGTGGTATTTAACCAAAAAGGTGGTGTGGGGAAATCGAGTATTACGGTCAATTTAGCTGCGATAAGCGCGCACCAAGGTTTAAAAACTTTGGTGGTTGACCTCGACCCTCAAGCCAATTCAAGTCAATATTTGTTGGGGGATGATGCGACGTATTCGGCAGATAAGCCTGCTCTTGAACCCAATATTGAAAATTATTTTGAAGAAGTCTTGGGGACGCAACAAAGTAAAGGTTTGTTGGGAAATGCCATCGGTTCGATTTTGAAGGGTCGTGCCAAAGGTTTGGAAAGTTATGTGCATGCATCGCCTTATCCACGTTTAGATGTGATTCCAGCCAGTCCAAATTTAGGCGCGTTGGCACATGCCTTAGAATCTAAGCATAAAATTTACAAACTGCGTGATGCTTTGCAGCAGATGAGCGGTCAATATGATCGAGTGTTTATTGATACACCGCCTGCCTTTAACTTTTTTACTTTATCTGCGTTGATTGCGGCAGATCGCGTGCTGATTCCATTTGACTGCGATGTGTTTTCAAAACGTGCCTTACAGACCCTGATCGAAAATGTGTTAGAAACGCAGGATGATCATAATGATCATTTAGAAATTGAAGGCATTGTGGTCAATCAATTTCAGGCACAGGCGAAGTTGCCGCGTGAAGTTGTACAACAACTCAAAGATGAAGGTCTGCCTGTATTGGACAGCATGTTACCGCCTTCGGTGCTGATGAAAGAATCTCATCATAAAAATCAACCTTTAATCCATTTGGCTGCAGATCATAAATTGACGCAAGCCTATCAATCATTGTTCAATGAAATTGAGCAAAAGTAGTATCGAGAAAAGTATGAATGCACTTAAATGTGGTCTAGTTGCTTTCACTGCTGTTGTATTGGGTGCATGTGCAAGTACGCCTAAACCAAGCTATGTTTCACCTACACAGTATCAGTCTTTGAGTTGCCAACAATTGCAAAGCGAATACAACCGAATCCACGACTATATTCAAAATGGTGTAGAAACACCGAAGCGCACAGGCGTTGGTGTCGGTGTTGGCCTCGGTGGTGGCTGGGGCAGCCGTGGAGGTTGGGGAATTGGTCCGAGTATTTCGGTCAATATGGGACAATCTTCAAATACCAAACGTACCGAACTTTCACGCGTTCTAGGTGAGCAAGAAGCGATTGTACAGGCAGCAAAATTTAAAGGTTGTCCGATTATCGTTCGCGCAAATTCGGCTACCGCAGCAAAATCATAAACGGATCATGAGCAGGGGCTCAGGCCTGTGCTATGAGAAAAGTGTAATAAAATTTGTCAGTAGGCGAGGCGTCTACTGGCATTTTTTTTGAGCCAAATAAACTGCACTATTTAGAGCCAATAAAATATTTAAATCTATGAAAAAATTAAATTAAATATTATTGGTGTATTTCAATACCTCCTTCTGGTATTGAACATTCAGCGTGAGTGCATTGACTTGTACAAGGATAAAACTGACCTAGTGCGTACTTGTTTTTTTAAATTCATTTCGGCTAAGGTGTGCGCTTTGAAACATTGTCTGGGTATTTATGATTGAGAGTTGGCTTTTTGTATTGGCAATGATTGCGGTGATGATGACGCCGGGACCTAGCAATGCACTAATGGCAAGCTCTGCACATCAACAAGGCATTGCAAAGACGTGCATGCTGATTCCTGCAGAATTATTGGGCTATTTCTATGCCATTAATTTGTGGGCGTTGATTATTCATTTAAGCGCTCCAGTGTGGCCGAATTTAATTCACTTGCTACATTTTCTCAGTATTGCCTATGTTTTATGGTTGGCTTTTCATTTGTGGAAATCGACGCATTTACATCAGTACAATCAAAAACATCCTTCAATTCAACCACGTGAATTATTTATTTCCTCGTTAAAAAATCCTAAAGCGTTGCTTTTTTCTGCAGGTATTTTCCCAATTGAAACTTGGGCTAGCCCATTAAATTTTATTTTGGTTTTCGCTGTATTTAGCGTGGTTTTGCTACCAGTTGCATTGTTTTGGATGTCATTTGGACGGACGATTTTGGCCGGTAAGACCCAAAAAATTAAGGCCGATCTTCTGTATAAAGGATCGGCCCTGATGCTGATTTTATGTATGTTTCCCGTGGTTTTACGCTTTTTTGCTTAAAGGTGTTCACCACATCGGTTTATTTCTTTAATTTTGCTCGAATAAAACCAATCACGCCCGGTAAAACACTAATAATAATGATGCCGAAGATCAGATGGGTGAAGTTATCTTTCACGATGGGCATATTGCCAAATAAATAACCCAAAGTGATAAATGAGCCAACCCAACAAATCGCACCAATCATGTTAAAAGTCAGGAAGTACTTATAGTTCATGCTGCCTGCACCTGCGACAAAAGGCGCGAAGGTTCGTGCAAAAGGAATAAAGCGGGCAAAAATAATGGTTTTACCACCGTGTTTTTCAAAGAATTTTTGCGTATTGACCAAATGTTGACGGTTAATGAAGCGTGATTCAATTTCAAAGACACGTGGGCCAATATATTTACCAATATGGTAATTCAGCGTGTCGCCCAAGACCGCAGCGATAAACAGCAAAATCACCAAAACCCATGGATCCATGGCACCTGTTGACGCAGCGAGCGCGCCTGCTGCAAACAGAAGACTATCACCCGGTAAAAAGGGCATGACCACTAAACCGGTTTCAACAAAAATAATCAGGAACAGAATTGCATAAATCCATACGCCATAATTGGTAATGAACTCGAGTAAATGGTCATCAACATGTAGTATAAAATCAATCAGTTCCATGGGGCTTATATGCGTAAAATAGTGGTCTGATGCTATCAGTCTGGGGCAGCAAAGTCAGTATTAAAACGTAATTAATTATCAGTAAAATCGTTCTATATATGGAATGATGAATATTATAAAAGCATATTTAAAGAGAATAAGAAACGACCTAATCTAAGCACATCTTTTGAACAGTATTAAAAATAGGTTTCAGTATGTTTAATCCAAATCTAGTGGTGAAAAATCTGAGTCAACAGCCGCAAATCAATGCGGTAGTCAGTCTCGTTGCACGTATTTTGATGGCTTATATTTTTATTGTGGCAGGTTGGGGTAAAATTACCGCTTACACTGCAACCGCAGGTTATATGGAGTCAATGGGTGTGCCAGCTGGGCTTCTTCCGATTACTATCTTAGTCGAGCTAGGTGGCGGCTTAGCTTTATTGTTTGGTTTTCAAGCGCGTTTTGCGGCGCTAGGTCTAACCGTATTTAGTTTAATCACTGCATTTTTATTCCATGGTGGTGCAGAAGATGGCATTAACTTTATGAAAAATTTGGCGATGTCAGGCGGCTTATTATTTCTCATGTTACATGGTGCAGGTAAATTCAGTTTTGATCATTGGATTGAAAAATCAAAATAAAGCGGTCATGAGTCCGAGCATCCATCAAAGCGGCGTTCTGCCGCTTTTTTCATGTCTATCGCTGATTTAAAGTAAATCAATAAAGCCCTGAAATGTGTTGTAAAAAACATCGTTTGGCTTGTGGTTTTTGCCCCTGTCCGAATAGTGTGCGAAAGTCCAAGAAAAATGTTAGAATACGGCGCTTATATTCGTTGCCTGCATAGTTGTTTGCCATGACTACCAATACCCAAATTACTGAAGACCGTATCCTGATTTTGGATTTCGGTTCTCAATATAGCCAGCTTATTGCACGTCGTGTACGTGAAGCTGGTGTTTATTCAGAAATGTACGCATTTGATATGTCTGAAGAAGACATTCGTGCATTTAACCCAAACGGGATCATTCTTTCAGGTGGTCCAGAAAGTGTTCATGAAGAAGGTAGTCCGCGCGCACCACAAGTTGTATTTGAACTTGGTGTACCTGTTTTAGGTATTTGCTATGGTCTACAAACCATGTCAGAGCAGCTTGGCGGTAAAGTTGAGCCAGGTACTGTACATGAATTCGGTTATGCAGAAGTTGATATTAAAGTCCGTGATGCTTTAATTGGTGATCTTGAAGATACCAAAGACCAATTAAAAGTATGGATGAGTCATGGCGATAAAGTGACTCAAATTCCTGAAGGTTTCCAAATCACTGCCAGCACACCAAGCTGCCCAGTGGCGATGGTTTCTGATGAAAAACGTCGTTTCTATGGTATCCAATTCCACCCAGAAGTGACACACACTGCGAAAGGTGCTGAGTTATTGTCTAACTTCGTACATGGCGTATGTGGTTGCCGTAACTTGTGGAACTCAGAAAACATCATCGATCTTCGCGTAGAACAACTTCGTGAGCAAATTGGTGATCAAAAAGTTCTCTTGGGTCTTTCAGGCGGTGTCGATTCATCTGTTGTAGCTGCACTTTTACACCGTGCGATTGGCGACCAATTGACTTGTGTATTCGTAGATAACGGTTTACTTCGTTTGAACGAAGGCGAGCAAGTGATGGACATGTTTGCGAAAAACATGGGTATTCGCGTGATTCGTGCCGACGCTGAAAATCGCTTCTTAACAGCGCTTGCTGGTGAAGTTGATCCAGAGAAAAAACGTAAAATCATCGGTCGTGAATTCATTGAAGTGTTTGCTGAAGAAGCACGTAAGCTTGACGGTGTGAACTTCCTTGCTCAAGGTACCATTTACCCAGACGTAATTGAATCTGCAGCAAGCAAACAAGGTAAAGCACACGTAATTAAATCACACCACAACGTGGGTGGTTTACCTGAAGATTTAGCATTCGAATTGGTTGAGCCAATCCGTGATTTATTCAAAGACGAAGTACGCCGTTTAGGTACAACTTTAGGTCTTCCATTTGAAATGCTTTACCGTCATCCATTCCCAGGCCCAGGTCTAGGTGTACGTATTCTTGGTGAAGTGAAAAAAGAATATGCAGATATCCTTCGTCTAGCAGATGACATCTTCATGCAAGAACTTCGCGCAAGCGGCTGGTATGACAAAACTGCGCAAGCATTTGCTGTATTCCAACCCGTGAAATCGGTTGGTGTGGTGGGTGATGGCCGCCGTTATGCATGGGTGATCGCGCTTCGTGCTGTAGAAACTGTGGACTTTATGACTGCACGTTTTGCACACCTTCCTTATGATCTTGTAGACAAGATTTCTACACGTATCATGAACGAGATTGCTGAAGTTTCTCGTGTTGTTTATGACGTATCGTCTAAACCACCTGCTACGATTGAGTGGGAGTAATTTAGGGATTTCAAGAAACAACGTTTCTTGCCTAAATTACGGCAAAGGCTATGCCTGCGCCAGACTGGGGTTTCACGAAGCACTGCTTCGTGCCAGTTTTACGCCATGAACAAGATTTAAAGCACTGCTTTAAATTTTGTGCAAGATGCCTGTGGCAGTATCTCATTTAAGATATATCCAATAAAAAAAGGACGCCTCGGCGTCCTTTTTTATATCTCAACATTCTATTTATAAACAATTGACCAACTACTATCGCTTTCATTATTCGGTTCAGCTTTGGGCTTTGCTTTATGGGTAAAGCTTTGCCAAGACTTTGTCGATTTACGTTCGGGTTTCATGCTTGAATCATAGCGCTCTACACGGTTACGGCCATTTTCTTTTGCCTGATACAGCGCAATATCAGCTTGCTTAATCAGTTCAGTTAAATTTTGTTTATGTGATTTAAGCTGTGAAACACCAATGGAAACGGTAAATTGGATCGGGTGATTTGCGACATTCAGCAAAGATTGATTTTGAAGCGTTAAACGAATACGTTCTGCGATTAACATTGCATCCTGTATTTGCGTTTCAGACAGCAGCACAATAAATTCTTCACCACCAAAACGAGCCAAGACATCTTTTTGGCGCATTTCTTTGCGGGTGGTTTCAGCGATACATTGCAGTACCTGATCACCAACATCATGCCCGTAATTATCATTAATATGTTTAAAATGATCGACATCAAACATCAATAAGCAAGTACTTGCAGGCGTTGGCCATTCATGGATGCGATGCTCAGCCAACTGAACAAACTGACGACGGTTATATAACTGGGTGAGCTCATCTGTATGCGCTAGATTTTTCAGCGTATGCATATTCCAGTCGTCAAGTAGGGTACGTAAAAAATGACGACGTGCATTGAGTGTATTGTTCCAACTCATATGCAGGCTGATCATCCAAACAGGAATAGACACCACCACAAAAATCAGTGCTTCTTGCCATGATAAAAGCTGACTCACCGCAAAATATACCAATAGCGAAATGAGGCCCGAACAATACAAGGCGGGCTTAAATTGTGTTTGTACGCAGACATTGGCAATCAAGATAAAGATCGCTGCACCATAGATATAGGACGAGACCATTGGGCTATTTGAAGCCAGTAATAAGCCAATCCAAATCGCGGTGCTACAGACTGTCCCAATCGGTAAGATCATGTCGAGCACACGAATATCTTTTTTGTATTTAAACAGATAGAAGCTGACCAATAGGGCAGCAATAATCATGGCCACTCGAGAAAGACCTGACCAAAAGAACATGTCAGGGATAATAAAAATGTCAGCAAAAAAATAAAGAAGAAACGTAATCTGCGCCATATAGTTCACTTGACGTAAATAAGGTAACTGATGGGCATACTGATGTTGTAGAAAATAGTTTCTAAACTGCGTAGGAATACGTGCAAAAGGATCTGCAATGGCTTGTTCAATCTCGGCACGATTGGCAAGATCACACTCAGAAAGTTTCAAAGTATGAGTATGATTTTTACGAACTTCCTGAGCAGACGAATTAGTCCGAGAACTCATTCGTACATCAACAGACATGTCCCTTCTCCATAAATGGCTTAGGACAAATTATGAACAAAAAACACACAAAAATATCTACCTGAAACTAGGGATTTTTCGAATGAATGATAAAAAATCGTCTGATGAATGTTACAAAATATATTATTAACTTGCTGTTTTATAAGTTGAAATTTGATTGCGTCCTGCAGATTTTGCTTGGTAAAGTGCCTGATCGGCCATGCGAATGACACTTTGTAAATCTCGGTTTTTTTGACCAAATTCGGCAACACCAATTGAAACGGTAAATTTAAGTTTTTGTAGTGTATCAAGTTCTAAATAATCATCGGCTATTGCCCGTCGTAGACGTTCGGCAATATCTTGAGCCTGACGCAAGTGTGTCTGCGGTAAAAGAATAATAAATTCTTCACCGCCAAAGCGGGCAATGATGTCTTGGCTACGTAAAGTATGTCGGCACGTTTCAGCAATTTGTTGTAAAACATGATCACCAATATAGTGCCCAAACTGATCATTAATATTTTTAAATTTGTCGACATCAAAAATCAGTAATGAAAGTGGCTGTAACGGTTTGGACTGATGATGAATATGATAATTGGCAAGTTGAATAAATTGACGTCGATTGTTTAAGCCAGTCAGCACATCGGTATGCGCCATAATATTGAGCGCTTCACGGTTCAACTGATCGAGTTTACTGTGTAAAAAAACAATTCTGGATTTTTGTGTTGAATTCCAACTGATATACAAACTAAATAACAACACGGGAGAATAGATCAAGATAAACAGTTGCAGTTGATGGATATCGCCAGAAACGGCGAAATACACCCCAATCAGCAAGATTAGACTGATACACAGAGAAATGAGCACAGCAGCTTTAAAGCGGATTTGTACACATAAATTGGCTAGTACAATAAAAACCAAAGATGCATATAAATAGATCGGCACATCGGGACTATTGGATAAATTGAGTAGACTAAACCACAGCGCAGAAGCACCAACGATCGATAGGGGAAGCATCAAGTCGAAGAGTAAAATGCTCTTACTATATGTATAAATGCCCCATGTGATGCCCATCATCAGTAAGGTATAGGCCGTTTTTAAGCCTATCGCGAGCAAACCCACATCGGGCAACATAAACCAATCCGCGATGGCATAAGAGAGATAGGCCAATTGAGCCACGATGTTGACTTGCAAAAAGAATTTAAAAAGTTGACGACGATGGTAGTGGAAAAATTCTTGACGAAATTGAGCAGGAACGCGAACAAAGGTTCCTTTCAAGGCTTTTTGGATCAGTGCACGTGATTCTTTCTTATACTCATTGATCATGCAAGATTACCGACAGGTGAGCATGGTTTGTATGTAAATTTATGTAACTAAAATAATCTATATTATTCTTATTTAAAATTAAACACGTTATTTCAATGATTTGTGAATTATTTGGTATTGTTTGGTTAAAAGTGAGTGTTAATTTGTGTTACTTAGATTTACATTTCACGTGATTTTAACAAGTAATTTTGCATTGGGTTTGTCTAAAGAAGCATCGATAACTGTTATGCTATATGTCATATTAGGCAACAAAAAAACGATTGTCCTATCTCTGTGATTCAGCGTATTAATGACAGCTGAAGAAGATTGAGTTAATGCAGATATAATGGAAAAAAATGCATAGGTCTAGCCGATAGTCCTTGCATCGGCTTAGCCAAATTTAGGGTAAGAATATGACCAATACCAATTACACAGAAATATCTCATTCCGACGATTGTGAAAAATACGTCAATCAGTTCATTCAAGAATTTCCACTGCGCCGTGCTGAAATTGGTCAAGGCACAGTGATAAAACGTGCTTTACCGAGTCGGCATAAACGGATGATTGGTGCATGGTGTTTCCTTGACCATGCCGGTCCAGTGCATTTTCCTCAAGGTGATGGCTTAGATGTTGGGCCGCATCCACATATTGGTTTGCAAACATTTACATGGATGATTGATGGCACCATGATGCATACCGACAGTTTGGGCACACATCAGTTAATTCAGCCCAAACAAGTCAATCTCATGACAGCGGGTTATGGTATTTCGCATACTGAGGTTGCTCCAGAGTCTGAAACACAAATGCATGCTGCGCAGCTTTGGATTGCATTGCCAGATGACAAAATCAATATGGCGCCCCAGTTTGACCATTACCCAGAATTGCCTGTGGTGACACAAGACGGGATTGAATTGACGGTCTTGGTCGGTGAATTTTTGCAGACTAAATCGCCGGTAAAAGTACATAGTGAATTATTAGGTGTCGATCTGCGTAGTTCGGAAAGTCAAAGTACCGTCTTGCCGCTCAATCCAAAATTTGAATATGGCTTTATGGCCCTCGAAGGGACTGCCAGTGTCAATGGTCACGAGCTCAATGAAGACAATATGGTGGTACTTGAGCCGGGCTTAACCCAAGTCAAAATTGATCTGCACGCAGGTGGCCGTGTTTTATTATTAGGGGGTGAACCTTTTGAATCACCGATTCTGCTGTGGTGGAATTTTGTGGGGCGCACACAAGAAGAATTGAATATTGCCCGTGAGCAGTGGATTAATCAGGACGAACGCTTTGGCTCTATTCCTGACTATGATGGTCCACGACTAGAAGCACCGGCTTTCCCTGATAAAATGCGTCCATCACGTTAACTTAAAAATAAAAATGAACAGCCGTACCTGTGGTGAAAATGGTGCGGCATAACCATGAGGGAGTCATTATGGGTATCGTCGCAACGGCAACAGTAAACACCTTAGAAGCACCATGGTCAGGTGAAATTCAGAGTGGAAAACATCAACTTATTACTGATAAGCCCGAATCATTTGGCGGCGGGGACTTGGGTTTAGCACCGTATGATTTACTGTGCGCATCCTTAATCTCATGCACAATGATTACCTTGCGCATGTATGCAGCACATAAACAAATCCAATTGGGTGAGTTTCGTGTCGAGGCAGACTTTTGTGCGAACCGTGAAGGAGCTGAATGGGTTGAGCGACGCCTGCATTTTCAAACGTCCTTGGATGCAGAATTAGAGCAAAAAATCTTGTCCATTTGTGAAAAAACCCCAGTGACAAAAACTTTATTGCGCAGTGTAGACATTAAAACCACTCTAGTTTAATTTAAATGCAGGTCGCTGCTGTACTGTGCAAAATTTAGTTTTGATATAGCCCTAAGCAGTGATCTGACACTTTTTATGATTTAAGTACTTCAAAATAATAATGGCTTGCTAGAAATAAGAAAATTTTAGACTTCATATAGGAGATGAACCCATGCGGGTGCTACATCATCTAGAAAAATCTCGTTCATTTCGTATTTTATGGGCAATGCAGGAATTGGGACTGGATTATCAGGTTCAGTTTTATCCGCGACAGCCAAATTTGTCTGCTCCCCCTGAGCTTAAAGTCATCCATCCTTTAGGGAAGTCGCCCATATTGCAGGATGATGGACTGGTCTTGGTAGAATCTGCAGCGATCTTGGAGTATTTACAAGAGAAGTATGATCGGCATGATTTTTTTGCAGCCAAGGCGGAACATTCAAAACAACAATATCGCTTTTGGATGCATTATGCCGAAGGTTCTCTAATGCCGTTGTTGGTGATGCAGTTGGTCATGAGCAATGTGCCACGTCATGTACCTTGGGTCATCAAACCCGTAGCTAATCGCATTTGTGATGGGGTCAAAAAAGGTTTTGTACGACCTCGCTTAAAAGAACATATCGAGTTTTTAGAAAACCATTTAGCGGAAAATGAATATTTTGCGGGACCGTTTAGCTTTGCGGATATTCAGATGACGTTTCCATTAGAAGCCGTCATGACCAGAACTCAAGGGCGATATCCACAAATTCAGGCTTTCTTACAACGGATGCAACAGCGTCCTGCATATCGCCGTGCCAAACAACAAGAACAACAGTTGGAAGCACAGCAAGACCGGCAGGATGATTCTGCTTAGCTCACGTGATATAAGCGTTCTTTAGGGAAAACGACTTTAAACAGCGAACCACGGTTTTCTTTGGATTCAATTTCAAGGTGTGCCTGATGTTGCATCAAAACGTGTTTCACGATGGCAAGACCTAAACCTGTTCCTCCCGTTTGGCGACTACGTGCGCTGTCCACACGGTAAAACCGTTCCGTTAAACGGGGTAAGTGTTTCGGGTCAATCCCGATACCCGTATCTTCAACGGTAAAATAACCATGCGTACCATCATCATGCCAACCAATGGTCACAGTACCGCCTTTGGGGGTGTATTTAATAGCATTGGTGATGAGGTTGCTAAAGGCACTCGCCAATTCCATATCTGATCCGATCAGGTCACAGTGACTATCAATCTCGAGATTCAGTGTATGTCCATAATCCACATTGTAAGCATGTGCATCGTCATATAGTTGGTTCATTAGGCTGGGCATTTCAATGATTTGATTTTTAGCAACTTTTTTATCATTTTCCAGACGAGATAATAATAACAAGTCATTAACCAAAGCATTCATACGGCGGGTTTGAGACTGCATTTGATCGAATGCACGTTTCCAGCGTGGATTTAAATCTTCCTGATCGGTAAAGGTTTCGATATAGCCACTTAAAACCGTAAGTGGTGTGCGTAGCTCATGTGAAATATTATCGACAAAGTCTTTACGCATTTGCTCAAGGTTATGCATGCGCGTGACGTCATAAGCCACCAATAAACGACTTTCGCGACCAAAACGGGTTAATTTGACTTGTACATAATGGTCTTCAAGTACCGATGATTTCATTTTTAAACCATCGGGGGCTAAATCGATATTGGTAAAGTATTCGATAAAACTAGGCTGTCTTAAAATACTTAAAATATTGCGCCCTTGATCGAGCTGTTGAATCCCCAAAAGCTTTTCTGCGGCAGGGTTCCACCATTCGATTTGGTGTAATTCATCAATCAATACCACAGCTTCAGCAAGTGCCACTAAGGAAGATTGAGCGCGGTCGATCAGACCAACCATTTCAGCTTGTACAATGCGTTCTTGACGCTGCGCACGGTATACATTAAAGAGCAAAGCCCCCCAAATACCGTCTAAATTCGGCGGGACATCATAGGGACGGTTTGAAATCCATTCGTTGACCAAGTACAGCGAACGCATTTGCAATGCAAAGAACACTGCAAAGGCAATTAAGATGCAGATCCATAAGTACCCGATACCAAAGCCGATGAGTGCAGCAATGAGTAGGAAAAATGCCAGCAGTCTTAAATCCTGCTTGGCAAAAGTCCATAAACTGCTGTAACGGAATTTTTTATGTTCACTGGCAAGTTCAGGGACGGGATACGGTTCGTACATAGAAAATTAAAGACCTAAAATGACTAACCCATCACAGCGTCTGCACGGGTAGAGAAACGGTAACCTGTACCACGAACAGTTTGGACATAACGATCGGCTTGGAAAGGTTCAAGAACTTTACGCAAACGACGAATATGCACGTCAATGGTACGGTCCTCAATATACACGTTTCCACCCCAAACCTGATCTAATAATTGAGCACGGGTATAGGCACGTTCAGGATGAGTCATGAAGAAGGCCAGTAAACGATATTCAGTCGGTCCCATATCTAAAATGGTGTTACCAAAGCTGACACGTTGGCTGACTGGATCGAGGATTAAACCATTGGCATCAATGGTTTTTTCACCACCCAATGCATTTGAGCGACGCAGCACCGCTTTAATCCGTGACACTAACTCACGGGTGGAAAAGGGTTTGGTCATGTAGTCATCTGCGCCTGCGTCTAGACCTTGGACTTTATGGTCTTCTTCACCGCGCGCAGTGAGCATGATGACTGGAATTTCTGACAAATTTTCATCGCGTTTTAAACGACGACATAGGTCTACACCACTCACGCCACCAGGCATCATCCAATCCAATAAAACCAGTGCAGGACGCTGATCCACAATCATTTGGTGCGCTTGTTTGGCATCTTCAGCTTGCTGACATTGAAAACCAGCCATATCCAGTGAAGTATGGATCATTTCCCGAATCGGGAGTTCGTCGTCGACGATTAAAATATAGTCATCTTTCACAGCGCAATACCCTATTTTATGTAAACGGTAGACCGTTTTATATTTATGACAGGCTTATTACAAAGATTAATTATGACAGTATCATTGCAAAAATGATCTTTCATTGGGGTTTAGAAAGAAATTGTGACAATTTAAATCCTGAAATATTCAACAACATGGGCTTTGCATCATGCTGTTGTCACAAAAAATCATTCAAAAAATTGTAAAGATCAGTGTTGAGGACAAAATTTATTTCCTGGGTTTTTCAGAAAAAGCATCCAACAAGGCCAAAAAGACCACGCTACATGACGATAAAACTTCGTCAATCGGTTGTTTATAATCACTCATGACCCAGCGAATCGCGATTTGGGTGACATAACCATTGAGACCTGTTGCGACCATTGAAATTTCGCGTTCTGAACGATCAATATTCGGCATCATGAGCATGACAAAGGCATGAATCATACGGTCAAAGCGCATCATGGTTTCATGAATTGTGGCTTGGTTATGTAGCTCTTGTACCAACATGGCATCGATGTAAATGATGCGCGCCATATGGGGATTATTTTTTAAAGTTAACAATAGGGCGGTTAAACCCGCTTCAATCATTTTTTTAGAATCGGTAGATGCTTGCATGATGGCTTGCATCACATTTTGTTGCAGTTCATCGATTAATTTTAAAAAGATGGTCTGGAACAGTTGCTCACTTTTCTTAAATGATTCATAAAAATAGCGTTCGGTCAGCTTGGCTTCCAAACAAATATCTTTCACAGTCACTGAAAAAAAGCCATGTGTTCCATAGGCTTCTATACCGGCTTCAATCAGTTTTTCACGTCGCGCTTGCTTACGTTCACTGAGAGAAAGCCCTTTAAATTGACGTTCCTTCACATTTTTTGCCTGTTGTTGTTCTGTGTGATTTGTTGCATCTGTCATGAAAATATACGCTGAACTAAAGCAGAATTTTGTCTTATTTTAGCAATAATTTCAGTTTAAACCTATGTTTAAGCATTGGCGATTTCAACAGCTTAGCACGTCCCAAGATGACATTGACAATATGTATTGTCAAAACTATATTAAGTCGACGAACTGCACACATTGGCAAATGAGATCACGCTGTGATAAAGCCAAGCGGCAGCATAAAGGAATAAGGAATCACAATGAAAAACTTCAAAAATAAAGTGGCTGCCATTACAGGTGCAGGTTCAGGTATTGGTCAGCAATTGGCTGTGCTTTTGGCTAAACAAGGCTGCCATCTGTCTTTAAGCGATGTGAATGAACAGGGGCTTGCGGCAACCGTTGAATTGGTGAAAGCCAGCAATGTACGTGTAACGACGCAAAAACTCGATGTGTCAGACCTTGCAGCAATGAAAGCATGGGCAGCACAGACTGTTAAAGATCATGGTTCGGTGAATATGATTTTTAACAATGCGGGTGTGGCATTGGGTACGACCGTTGAAGGGGCAAGCTATGAAGAACTGGAGTGGATTGTCAATATTAACTTTTGGGGCGTGGTTTATGGCACCAAAGAATTTTTACCGTATATCAAGCAAAGTGGTGAAGGTCATATCATCAATATTTCCAGCTTGTTTGGCTTAACAGCACAGCCAACACAGTCGGCATATAATGCCACTAAATTTGCAGTACGTGGCTTTACCGAATCTTTACGCCAAGAATTGGATATTGAAAACTGTGGCGTGAGTGCGCTATGTGTACATCCGGGCGGGATTCGTACCAATATTGCCAATGCCGCAAAAATGAATGACAGCTTGAAAAGTTTAGGCATGAACCCACAAAAATCGGCACAGTCGTTTAATAAATTCTTGCGTTGCCCACCTGAAGAAGCGGCTCGTCAAATCATTGCAGCAGTACAAAAAGATAAGCGCCGTTTATTGATTGGTAATGATGCAAAAGCGATTGATTTAATTCAACGTTTGCTACCGACGGGTTATCAAAAATTAACTGCCATGGCGACTAAATTTGGTCAATAAGCGGTAATTAAAATCAATTGAAAAGAGCCCACGTCAGTGGGTTTTTTTATGCTCTAGTAATATCAGTAGCGCAATTTGATCCAAATAAAAGAACGATACGCGGTAGTGTCATCCGCAATTGTTTGAGACAAGACGATTTTTAATCAAAAATGTTTTTGCGATCCTTTGAATCATTTGATGGTATTAAACGAGTTTTGTCGGTAAGGTGTATTGCACCGCAAGATGGTTTCCTTGCGAAGCACGCTTCTCATTTTGTCGAATGAGAAACAACGTTTCGTAAGAGTACCTCCAGCCGAAGGCTAATCCCGTTATTCAATCCCTAGATGTAAGACTCCATCGAATAGATTTAAAAATCATTTTAAAAATCCGAAATTACTTTTACAGGCGTAACATCAGTTATTAAAAGCCCAAAGCGTATTTCTTATTTCATAAAATGAGATATAAAAATGGAAATAACTGATGATTTGAAATAAGCAACTGTTGAATAACCAACAGTTTTTTGGCGTTAAAACCAACAGAATTTATCAGATTTAAATAATAAAACTTTAAAAAAATAAATACTTAAAATGTTGGCACAGTTGTTGCCATATTAGAGTGAACAAAACTCACCACTGTATGGAACATTTATGAGTACTTTTACGCATCGATATCTTTCTGCTTTTCGTGTCCTACAACAGGCATGTTGTTGTGCTATGACACTCGCGATGATGCGCGCTTAAATTCTAAAAGCTGTCTTCGAGTTTCGGTCGTGCATAAGTTGAATAAAACCTACGACCACTCAGATTAATTTTTAAAAAACCCACGCAGTACATTCACTTCATGCACCTTGCATGGGGTTGGGGGATTTTGCGCTTTGGGAAAAATGTTAGTGAAACCAAATCATGAAAAAAACCACATTAACCGTTGCGGTCGGACTGATTTTATCCGCAACCAGTCAGCTGAGTTTTGCATCGGATGAAGCACTTCAGCAAGAACTGAGCAGCTTAAAACAACAAATTGAGAGTTTGCAAAAACGCTTAAATGCCGTGGAATCTGGTGCGATGAAAAGCCAAGTCGTCGAAACGGCCGCTGTGACGACAGACGATACGAGCAACGCCGCTGATGTTGAAGGTGAAACGCAAGTTGCAGAAGTGACCACAGCAACATCCGAAGATATCGATGGCTTACGTGCAGATATTGAAAACTATAAGTACGATCAGTCACGTCAATATGAACGTCAAACCACCAAATCGACTCGTGATACAACCCTGTATGGCACGGTTCAACTACGTGCGAGTGCGCTCGATGAAACAGGTGTCTTAGGTGCAACCAAATCGACATTTGATATTGGGACTGCGCTGATTGGTGTGCGCGGGAATTTATTTCGTGATTATAACGAAGGCAAAAACCTCGATTATCAATTGTCCTTTGGTTATGGCAAACGCAATGATGGCACCAATAACAGTAACTTTAACTTACTAGATGCCTTTGTTCGCTATAACGCTTTTGCCACCAATGCGGGCCCTGAAACTGCCAAACTCAACTTTACGCTCGGTCAGCAGTTATTGCCCTTTGGTCTAGATGTGCAGTCTCCTGAAGATTTGCGTCCGACCATTAGTACCGCTGCAGCTTCGACCTTTTTAGGACTGTTTAACCGTCAAAATGGCTTTATCGTCCGTGGTGATGCCAAACCTTTTGTCGACTTTGCATCGAACTACCGTGCGCCGCTGTTTGAGTATGCCTTAGGGGTAACCAATGGGAATGCCAGTAATAAGGCGGATGACAACAACGGCAAAGATTATATCGGTCGTGTGGCTTTTACCTTGCCAGTAGACTACGCCAGCATTTTCCGTGAATTGAAGTTCGGTGCCTCTTATATCAAAGGCGAATCGAAAATTTCAGCCGGGGGAATCACTGACGATGCTGCAAAACGTGATCGTTTGGGTTTCGATATTTATTATAACCACGCCCCATTTGGTGTGACTTATGAATATGTGCAAGGCAAGACCGATTATGTCGACACCGTAGCCCAAGACATCAAAGAAGCCAAAGCGGAAGGGCATACTTTTACCGCTTTTTACACCTTGGGCGATCAGTTCTACAACAGTATTAAATCCAATGCCAAATTTGATGATTTCTGGCCAAAGTCAGTCCAAGGCTATTACCGTTTTGACCGCTATAACCCGAATAAAAACAACGCAAGCTATCTCGACACCGCGAGCGGTCGTATTGGTGAATATGACATTCACTCTTTGGGTTTAAACCTATTTTTTGCGCAAACCACAAAATTCCAATTACAGCTGAATCACTACCTGTTCGATGTCGAAACGGCAAATCAAAAAGACACCAATGAGCTGCAAGCTCAGGTTCAGTACACCTTTTAATTCAAATATTTAAACCATTAAGGAACATTTAAAATGAAAATTATCTCTAAAAAAATCGCAGCCACATTCTTGGCACTTTCAGCACTTGGTTTAAGCGTTCAATTGCATGCTACCAATCCCAAAGAAATTCGTATTTCTGTATCAGGCGCGGGTGAGGGGGGTAAACCCAAAGTGGGCGGTAGTTTTGTAGCTACAGCACATTTACGAGGTGTGCTCGAACAAGAATTTAAAAAAGATGGCATTAAGGTGAATTGGCTGTTCTTCCCAGGAGCAGGCCCTGCAACCAATGAAGCTTTAGCCAATGGCAAAGTGGACTTTGCATTGCATGGCGATTTGCCCTCATTGGTTGGACGTTCGACGGGATTAAAAACCAAAGTGTTGTTTTCAACAGGGCGTTTTGGCCCAACTTATGTGGTGGTGCCTGCCGGCTCTAATGCCAAATCCTTTGCAGATCTCAAAGGCAAAAAATTCTCCGTCTTTAAAGGCACCAATGGTCAGATCGTCTTTAACCGTGTATTAGCAAAATACAATTTAACTGAGCGCGATTTACGAGTGATTTCGCAAGATGCCTATTCGGCGCGTACTGCGTTAGCGACAGGTGATATTGATGCCACGATTACTTCACCGTTTAGTTTGCAAGCGCGTGGTGTGGCAAAAACATTACTAGAAATTAAACATCCCAAAGTTGCGCCGATTGCGCACTTTTGGGTGACAGAAAGTTTTGAAAAACAATATCCAGAGGTAGTGCAACGTGTCGTGACGACACTGATTAAACAAGCGCAGTGGAGTTCTCAAGAAGCTAACCGTAGTGCGCAATATAAACTTTGGGCACAAAGTGGCATTCCGTTGGTGGATTATCAAAAAACGTGGGATGGCTGGAATTTAAAGGACCGTACTACACCGCTACTAGACGAGTTCCATCGTTCACAAATTGATAGTGCTTTAAAAATTGCCAAAGACGCTCGCTTAATCCGTCGTGATGTAGATACCAAAACATGGTATGAGCCGAAGTATCTAAATAATGCCTTGAAAGAGCTGAAGTTAGAGGGTTACTGGCGCCAATTTAATGCTCAAGGTCAACCGAAGTAAGTCGCAGCCATGAGTCGTCCGATTGAAAGCAATGTAATTGCCAGTCCATTAACCACCAAATTTATGAGCAGTTTTGTGCTGCTCACGATTTTGGCTGGACTGGGTGTGGGTGTCGCACGGGTATTAATTTCCTTGTATGCCGTGCATTTAGAAGCCACCGAATTGCAATTGGGGCTAATTTCTGCAGCGCAAAATTTTGGCATTTTGATCATGGCATTGCCGATTGGTGTGTTGGTACAGCGCTCTGGATCTTTGAAAATATTCTGCATCGGCAGTGTGTTGGGCGCCGTGGTGTATAGCTTAACGCCACTCAAAGCCGGTGCATGGTATCTCTTTGCAGTCACAGCCTTAGTAAGTTTTGTCTTACCCATGCGCTTTGTTTCGATCAATACCGTTTTTTTGAGCAACTTAAAACGTTTAGGTCCAGCCCGTGCGGGTTGGTTTCGCGGTTCGCACATGATGGGATATTTCCTGATTGCGCCTGCATTGAGCGTGTTGTTGATCGAGCATTTCGGCTATGGCGGAAGTTTTTATGTGGTGTCTTTGCTTTTTTTAGGCACCTTGCTGTTGGCTCCGTGGTGCTTTCAACGTAGCACTCCACAAGCGACGAATCGCCCGCATTTTCAATGGCGAGATATTGTGGCGCCTTTGGCACTCATCAAAACCCATGCCTCACTGCGGATTGTCTGCATATTGGAATTTTTGAGCAGCGTGGCAAATAACTACTTTGGCTTTTTCATTGTGGTGATTGCTATCCAAAGTTTTGCACTTTCAGAGCCAATGGCGGTGATGCTGCTGACCGTACAAGGCATCGTCTTTGTGGGATCGCTATTTAGCATGGGCGGTTTGGCTGAGCTGATGGGTTATCAAAAGTTTTATTTGATTGGCCTAAGCCTGATGGCAACGGCATTACTGATTTTAGCCTTAACCAAAATCACGCTGTTGATGTGGCCTGCTTCGGTCATGTTTGGACTTGGACTCGGTATGTTGCATATCGCCAATTTTATGTCTTTCGCCCGAGTGGGTGAGCAAACCGCGATGGCTAAGATTTCTCCAATTTTAGCCCTCGTCGGACCTTCGGGTGGACTGTGGGGTGGCTTGATAGGCGCCGTATTTGGTGCACAGGTTGGACTACAAAATTTATTTTTACCGATCGGGCTGGTGTTTATTGGTCTGATTATTTTGATCAGCAAAGATCAGGAATTTATTCAATTTTTAAAACCTGATGTCTCAGAACAGAGCGTAAAAGGACAAGAATTATGAGCCTTACGGATGTATCTGCACATTCGGTTCCCTTGCAAAGTGACCGAAGTGCGTTGGATTTTTTTAAGACCTATTTAAAACTAACTTTGCAAGTGGCGTGTGGACTCCTGATGCCAGTTTTGTTGTTCGGTCTATGGTATGTGGCAACACTGAAACAGTGGTTGCCGGAGCAGATTTTACCTGCACCGAGTCTGGTGTGGCAAAGCACAGTCGAATTATGGCAAAGCGGTGAATTGAGTTTTCATTTTGCTATCAGTGCCAAACGGATTTTATGGAGCGTCTTGCTTGGTGCCAGTGTCGGGATTTTGCTTGGTACTGTGTTGGGACTGGCAAAGCGTAGTCGGGACTTTATCTTTCCGACAGTGAATCTTGTTGCGCAATTTCCGATAGTTGGCTGGATTCCATTACTGATGATTTTTTTAGGCATCGATGAAGCTTTGAAGATTGCCGCTATTTCATTGGCTGTGTTACCGCCGCTGTTGATTGCAACCTATAAGGGCATCACGCATGTGCCGAATAGTTTGATGGAAGTGGCAGAGGTTTACCAATACAGCAATTGGCAGAAACTCAAAGAAGTGATTTTCCCAGCTGCACTACCCAGTGTGATCAGTGGTTTACGTCAAGGCATTATGCAGGCGTGGTTGGCATTGGTTTTTGTCGAGTTATTAGCAAGTAGTGAAGGAATTGGTTATCTCATGGTGTGGGGACGTCAGCTGATGCAGATGGACTTGATCTTCATGGCGATCATTCTGATTGGTATTACGGGCTATGTCTTAGATACCTTTCTGGCTTGGTTAGAAAAAACAGCACGCTTTCACGCAACCCGAGTAGGAGGCAACTCATGAGCATTCTTTCATTACACGGGGCAGCGCGCCAAGTCTTAGTTAAAGCAGCAAAAGCACTCGTTCTACCTGTGGCATTTATCGCACTGTGGGCAGTGGCCTCACAGCAAAATTGGGTCGATCCGAAGTTGATTCCTAGTCCATGGCTCGTGCTGCAAAAAGCTGTGACCGTGCTCCAACAACCGAGCTTTTTGACAGGCTTTGGCGAAAGTTTGGCACGAAATTTTATCGGCTATGGCATAGGTGCGATAGCGGGTGTGCTGTTTGGGATCTTGATCGCGAGTTCACGCCTTTCGAATTGGTTATTTGCACCGAGCTTTCATGTATTGCGTCAAATTTCGCTGTTCGCATGGTTGCCACTAATTTCGACTTTTTTAGGTGAGGGGCATGGCGCCAAAGTGCTGTTTATTACCTTGTCGGTTTTTTATCCCGTGGCGTTACACACCTTTGAAGGCGTGAGCAGTATTTCACATAAATATCGTGAAGTGGCCGAAGTCTATCAATTTCCCAAGGCTTATGCGTTTCGTAAATTGATTTTGCCTGGCGCGTCGGCACAGATTTTTGTCGGTTTACAACTTGGGCTGATTTTCGCATGGCTTGCCACCATTGGCTCTGAATTTTTATTGGCGAACTATGGCAATGGTCTGGGCAATATCGTGATTCAAGGGCGTCAGGCTTTTGATGTCGAACTGATTATTTTTGGCATGTTGCTGATTGGTGCTGTAGGCGTGTTGCTCAATACGGTACTGACTTGGGTTGAACGTAAAGTTTTAGCTTGGCAGCAGGTTGGATAGGAGAACATAACAATGAAAAAAAAGACAATCCATAACATTCCCCAACTCTGGCGTAGCCTATTTTTAGCTGCCTTGATCGGTGGCACAGCCTTGGTTGGTTGCAGCACGCAGCGAGTGGATGAACCTCAGCAAGTGGCTTTAAAAGAACTACGCTATCAAAGCTATCCGGGACTGGTATCTTTGCCTGAGTTGGCACAAGACTTGGGCTATTTAGGCGACATTAAACTCAGTTATGTCGGCACAGTACAAGGTGGGCCACAAGATTTACTCACCTTGGTGGCAGGAGATGTTGATTTTGCCGGCGCCTTTAATGGCGCTGTGGTGAAAGTTATTGCCGCGGGTCTAGATGTGGTCCCCGTAGTGGCATCTTATGGCAGTGATGCTGAACAAAATGTGGGTTTCTACGTGCTAGAAAATAGTCCTATTCGTGGCCCACGAGACTTTATCGGCAAGAAAGTCGCAGTGAATGCCTATGGGGCACATTATGACTTTGTGGTGAAAGATTATTTGGCTCGCCATGGATTAACCGATGATGAAATCCGTCAGGTCGAACTGATTATGTTGCCACCCGTGAGCTCAGAACAAGCTCTACGGAATGGGCAAATTGATATTGCAGTGTTCTCTGGCATTTTGGAAAAACGTGCCTTAAAGCATGGTGGTGTACGCAGCATCTTTAAAGATATTGATTTATACGGGCCCTTTACCGCAGGCAGTTTTTCGATGCGCGGAGATTTTATTCAAGCGCATCCTGAGTTGGCTCGTACTTTTGTCAGTGGCGTGGCCAAAGCTCAAGAATGGCTACACAACACGCCAAAAGAGCAAATCATTGCCCGTATGGAAAGCATTATTGAAAAACGTCAACGCAATGAAAATACAGCACTTATTCCATATTACACAGGCACAGGTGTCCACGAAGTCGGTGGCGTGCAAAAAGATCAAGACTTTGCCCCATGGGTGAGTGCCTTAGAAAAAGAACACAAATTAAAACCAAATCAAATTGAGGTCAGTCGCATCTATAGCAATGAATTTAATCCCTATGCGCAAGACCAAAAATCAAAAGGAATATAACAATGACCAGTGCATTACATTTAGATCACGTGCGTAAGGTATTTCCTGCACAAAACCATGTCGGCAGTAAAAACTATAAGCCTGAATTTGTTGCTGTAGAAAATGTCACTTTGGATATTCAGCCGGGTGAATTTGTTTCAATCGTGGGGCCAAGTGGCTGCGGAAAATCTACATTATTAGACTTAATTGCGGGTTTAACCAAACCGTCGGCAGGGCAGATTTTACTGAGTGGCAAGCAGATTACTCAACCGGGTTTAGACCGTGGCATTGTGTTCCAGCAATATGCGCTCTATCCATGGTTAACCGCACTGGAAAATATCGAATTTGGTCTAGAAGCCAAAGGCGTAGCAAAGAAAGAACGCCGCGAAAAAGCCGAATACTATTTGCAGCTTGTGGGTCTCAGTGGCTTTGAAAAGCATTATCCGAATGAGCTTTCCGGCGGGATGAAACAGCGGGTTGCGATTGCCAGAAGTTTGGCTTATGAACCAGAAATTTTATTGATGGATGAGCCTTTTGCGGCCTTAGATGCGCAAACCCGTGAAACCTTACAAGCCGAGTTGATCAATATTTGGAAAAGCTCGAAAAAAACCATCGTTTTTATTACTCACAGTATTGATGAAGCAATTTATCTGAGTCAGCGCGTGGCGATTATGACCTCAAGACCGGGGCGGATTAAGGAAGTAATTGAAATTCCGCAAAGCCTGCGCAGTTCTAGTGAAGATGTCCGTTCATTGCCTGAATATGGCCGAATTCGCCATAAAATTTGGTCATTGCTCAGTGAAGAAGTGATTAAAGCGCAAGCCCTCGAAAAACATAAACAGCTTGCACATAACTAAAATATTCAGAGGATTTATTTATGTTATCGACTAAACAAGCCATCAGTTATACGCAAACCTATAACGACATTAAACCCAGACTACAATTCACTTGGTTAAACACGGTCTTTAAACGCACCATTGCCATTGTAACTTTTTTCTTGCTGTGGGAGATTCTGCCGCGGAGTGGTGTGGTCAATCCGGCTTTTTTACCGCCGTTATCTGTAGTGTTGGAAACCACATGGCAGCTATATCAAAGCGGTCAATTAGGCATCCATTTCTTGGCCAGTATAAAGCGTTCAATTATTGGTTTCATTTTGGCCCTAGCGATCGCTATTCCTTTGGGTCTCATCATCGGTTGGTACAAGCTCGTGGCTGAAACCTTAAATCCATTGTTAGAACTGTTTCGAAATACCACAGCACTAGCATTAATGCCGCTGTTCATCTTATTTTTAGGCATTGGTGAAACCTCAAAAATCAGTCTGTTGGTGTATGCATGCACATGGCCGATTTTATTGAACACTATTACAGGCGTACAAACGGTCGATCCTTTACTGATTAAATCGGCACGAACCATGGGCCTAAAACCCTATCAATTGTTCCGAAAAGTGATTCTGCCTGCGTCGATTCCGACGATTTTTGTCGGTATCCGTCTGGCAGGGGCGATTTCGATTTTGGCCTTAGTGGCAGTAGAAATGTTTGGTGCCAAAGCAGGTCTGGGATATCTGATTATTTATTCGCAATTTAGCTTTGAAATTCCACAAATGTTTGTGGGCATATTAGTCATTACCCTCGTGGGTTTATCCTTTAACTACTTCTTGATTGGACTAGAAAAATACTTTACAGCATGGAAACGTAACCCTGTGGAATAATCTAGACGAAATGGAAATTAAATAAAAACCTCGGGATATACCGAGGTTTTTTATTGCTGATTTTTTATATTTAAAATAATGCAATGAATAAAGAATGATGTGGATGAATATTTAATTGGAAGTTTTTTTCTGGATTATTATTTTAATGTAGAGAAAATAAAAATATGACTTATTTATAATAAGCCATATTTAATTAGGCGAGTGCGAATCACGTTCCTTGTCACTCCAAGCAAACGAGCCGTATGCACTTGATTGTATTGACAGTGCTGATACGCACTTCGGATAAATTTTTCTTCAATCAGCTCATTAATATTGTCATGCTTAAGTTGATTTGCGGCTTGAAAAATTTGTAAAAAGGTCTGCTCAAGTAACTGTCCAGCATCTTGAATATCTTTGATGTTGGCTACAGCAGAGGTGGCATTTTGTAAGTTAAAAGGTTCTGCACGCGAAAACGACGATGCACTTTGAATACTCGAAAAACTAATATCTTCTGGTTCAATCACACCTTTTTCACTGACTAAAATCGCATGTTGAATGGTATTTTCTAATTCGCGAATATTTCCCGGCCAGCTATGTAAATGGAGTTTCTTGAGCGCCAATGGGCTGAGGCGTAATGGTGTGTCATGTGGGTTGGTTTGATAGACCTGAATGAAGTGTTTAACCAAAGGCAAAATGTCACCACGACGCTCTGAGAGACGTGGAATGCGTAGCAACGCCACATGTAAGCGGTAGAATAAATCTTCCCTGAAACGCCCGTCCTGTACGGCATGCTCTAAATCGACATTGGTTGCGGCTATGATTCGGACATTAATTGGAATGGATTTGAGTGAGCCGACTCGAACGATCTCTCTTTCTTGTAAAACACGGAGTAATTTGACTTGCATAGGCAAGGACAGGTCACCAATTTCATCTAAAAATAAGGTGCCATTATGGGCTGCTTCAAACCAACCGACACGGCTATTAATTGCCCCTGTAAAGGCTCCTTTTTCATGTCCAAATAATTCGCTTTCGACTAATGACTCGGTAAAGGCACCACAGTTCACTGCGATAAATGGACCTTTGGCACGATGGCTCAATTGGTGGATTTGGCGTGCAACCAATTCTTTACCTGTGCCTGTATCACCAATGATGAGTGCATTGGCCTCACTTGGTGCAATTTGTTCAATTCGAGACAACAACGCTTGCGATAACGGATCTGCAAAGACCGTTGCTGTTGCCCGTTTATGTTTCAGTGCAGAGGGCACTGCAGGGTGGGTCAAAATAGACATATCGTTTCTTATAGTTGTTGAAAATGCAGATCATGATGAAAGATTTAAAAATAAAAGATAAATAATAATTCGATATTTAAATATCAGTTTCACCGATAAATTCATGCGTGGATTATTTATCTGATTTTAAGATAAATAAAATCGGGATAACTAAAGGATAAATCAAGATATAGCAAGTGATTGAACTGTTTTATAGTAAAGCTCTCTTAATAACAAAAGGCATAATTAAAATGGCGATTACTTCAGTAAATGTGCGAAACCAATTCAAAGGCGTGATTAATGAAATCGTAGAGGGTCCTGTGGTTTCAGAAATTGATGTGGAAACCAAAGCGGGCTTTTTTACGTCCGTGATCACGACGCGTTCGGTGAAGGATTTAGACTTAAAAGTAGGTTCAGAGGTAGTGGTGTTAATTAAATCGACGGAAGTGTCACTGGCTAAACTCTAAGGTTTAGTCCAGCAAAGTTTGTCAGCACAAATAGAGAATAATGATATGAGCGTAGAACAAGCTGGTTCGGTTTCTATTCAGCAGCTAACGAAACATTATCCCACACAAAAGCAAGAAGACTTAACCGTACTTGAGGACATTAACCTGAATATTCAGCCGGGTGAGTTCATCAGTATTGTGGGAAGTAGTGGCTGCGGAAAATCCACATTATTACGGTTGTTGGTTGGTCTAGAGCGTCAGTTTCAGGGCCAGATTTTGGTTGATGGTCAGCCTATACAGGGCACGAGTTTGGAACGTGGTATCGTGTTTCAAGATCATCGCCTGTTTCCATGGTTGACGGTAAGAGAAAATGTACGGATTGCCTTGCATAAAAGTCAGTTTAGCCGTGCAGAAGAAGATGTATTGATTGATGAGCATCTGGAGTTGGTCAAATTAACCCAATTTAAAGATGCTTATCCTTCGCAGTTGTCTGGTGGGATGAATCAACGTGTGGCGATTGCCCGGAGTTTGGTGAATCGACCACAGATTTTATTACTCGATGAACCCTTTGGCGCACTCGATGCATTGACGCGGCAAAATTTACAGGATGAATTACAGCGAATCTGGCAAAGTGAAAAAATCACCATGATTATTGTCACCCATGATGTCGAAGAAGCGGTATTTTTGGGTGATCGGGTAGTGGTCATGCAGCCACATCCGGGACGAATTAAACGTATTGTAGATATTCATTTAGCCCATCCGCGTAAACGCGAAGATGTCCGTCTGATCAATATTAAAAATGACATTTTGACTGACTTTAGTGATCCAGTAAAAGATCAGTTGCTTGAACCTTTATCTCACCGATTTGCCGATTATAAATTTGCATGGTAAGTCTGAATTGACCATCACCTAAACTTTTAAAAGCCCTGAATTCAGGGCTTTTTTAGGCTTATCAAATATAGGTCAGTATGATCATCGCTTAAGTTGGATTAATATCAGTCCATAAAAATGCCCCAGTTGGGGCATTTGTTTTTCAGTTTTATTAAACGTTGGTTTATGAGGCTTGGGAGGTATGTCTTTTTTCTAAAACATATTGGTTTTCAGGTCGTTTTAAACCTAAGTTTTCTCGTAAGGTCTTGCCTTCATAAGCCGTTCGGAATAGACCGCGACGTTGCAGTTCAGGAACGATGAGATCGACAAAATCATTTAACCCCGCAGGTGTTGTTGGCGGTAGGACATTAAAACCATCGGCAGCGTCATTCTCAAACCATTCTTGCAGTTGATCTACGACTTGTTCAGGCGTACCAATCAAGGTCCAATGTCCACGGGCTGAAGCGATATATTGATAGAGCTGACGAATACTAAAATTGTGCTTACGGGCAATATCAATCATCATTTGCTGACGACTTGAGAAATTAATGTCTGCATCTTCGATTTTCGGGAAAGGGGCATCTAGATCAAATTTGGCCAGATTAATGCCACCTGCCAAAGCAGACAATAAACTTAAACCCAATTCTGGGTGAATTAAACTATTTAAAAAGTCATATTTTTCTTGGGCTTCTTGCTCTGTCTTGGCAACAAAAATCGAAACGCCCGGCATAATTTTCAGGTCATCCGCATGGCGACCATACTTCACTAGGCGGTTTTTGACATCACGATAAAAGGCTTGCGCATCTGCTAAATTCTGCTGTGCTGTAAAAATCACTTCGGCATATTTACCGGCTAGTTCACGACCATCTTCAGATTGCCCAGCTTGAACAATCACTGGATAGCCTTGCGGTGGGCGAGAGACGTTGAGAGCCCCCAGTACCTGATAATATTGACCTTGATGATTGGGCTGATGTTGTTTGCGGGCATCAAAAAATTGCCCGGTTTCTTTGTTGTAATGGAAGGTATCATCCTCCCATGAGTCCCACAGTTTTTGAGTCACCTCAATAAATTCATCGGCACGTTCGTAACGTTCTTTGGGTTCAGGGTGCTGCTGAATGTTAAAGTTTTTTGCGGCATCGGCAGAGGCTGTCGTTACCACATTCCATGCAGCACGACCTTTAGAAATATGATCTAAAGAAGCAAATTTACGCGCCAAAATATAAGGGTCTTCATAAGTCGTGGACGCCGTGGCAATAAAGCCAATATTTTGCGTCACTGCCGAAAGGGCAGCAAACAATGTGACAGGTTCAAAGCCGACGCCTTTATCGCCCAAACCTTTTTCACCTTCGACAGCAGAACTCCAACGGACAGACAGACCATCGGCAAGAAAGTAGGCATCGAATAGACCACGCTCTGCGGTTTTTGCCAGTTCAATTGCATAATCAATATTGAGATGATCTTGTGGGCGCGATTCGGGGTGACGCCAACCCGCGACATGCTGTGAGGTGGTTGGAATAAAAGCCCCAAGCTTTATTTGACGTTTAGACATAAAAATTTCTCATCCTAATTATTCTTAAAAGATACTTGGGATAAGAACAAGAACTATGCCAAACCGTAATTGTTTGAAAATATGTAACTTTTAAATCTATTGTGTTTTAAGTGTAGATAAATCAACAGGATATAAAATCAAATGTTGAAAAATAAACAGCAGTTTAACGGCAAACTTTATGCATGGATCTGTACAAGATTTTCCATATGTAAACTTAAAGCGTGTATTGGCATTGAACGCTATTAGCAAATTTTATAGCAATACTTTGATGGCTTTTCGTTTCCATATCAGTTGGTAATACAGCCCTTGTAAAATACATAAGCTGACAAAAGCCAAAGCATAGGCATACCAAATGCCTTTTAAGCCCCACCATTCACTGAATAGGTAGGCACACGGCACTTCAATGCAAATAATCGCCATAATATTAATAATCATCGGCACGGTCACTGTTCCGCTGGCCCGCATGATGGAAGCAAAAATCGCACTGGCACCAAAAAATAAAATCGACCAAAGCACAATGAACAGCAATTCTTGACCGAGAACCACAACTTCAGGATCTGTAATAAACAGCGCCATTAAATGTTTAGAGAATAAATAGCCCAATGCCACCAAGATACCAGTAATAATGAAATTCATCCCGATGGCCGTACGTTTCACACGATTAATTAATTCAGAATGACCTGAACCGATGGCTTGTGCTGCAAAAATAGAGGCCGCAATCGCGATGGACAAGGCAGGGAATTGGATATAATTCAAAACCTGATTGACCGCGCCATATGCAGCAGTGGCATCAGCACCATGGCGGTTCACTAAACCGACAATCACGAGACCAGCCACAGAGGTCGTGACCATCTGAATACCCGTTGGAATCCCCAGTCTTAAGATAATTTTACTGAGATCATGTTGATGGCGAATATGACGGAGTAACGCGAAGTCAAGTTTGAGCGGGTGATCTTTCTTTTTTAAGTAGAAATATAAAAATATCAAAGCAATTAAAAAGCCGATATGACTGGCAATGGCAGGGGCAATAATACCTAAACTTGGAAATCCAAATTTTCCTGCAATTAGTACTGGTGTAATGATCAGCCCTGAACCAATGGTCATACCTGACGCAATCAGCGGTGTTGTACTGTCACCGACCCCACGCAAAATCGAGGTGTAAATAATATAAATAAAGAGTAGTGGGCTACCGGCAAGCATCCATTGCACATAAGGCAAAGATAAATGCATCACGTCAGGGGCTGTGCCTAAGGCCAATAAAATGGGCTTGGCAAATATCACCCCTAAAAAGGCAATAATGCTGCCACCAATCAAGGTCATAAAAAGGGTGGAACCCACCACAGTACGAACTTTTTCAAGATTCTGCGCGCCCCAAGCTTGCCCCACCAACACGGTTGCACCTGCCGAGAGTCCAATCACAAAAGCCATTAAACAGAACAAGATCGGGAAAAATACCGCAACGGCTGCAATGGCATGCACCCCAAGCATCTGACCGACAAAAACGGTGTTAATGGTCCCAGATAAATTCTGCAAAATATTGGTGGCGATCAAAGGCACCAGAAAAACTAAAAACGTTTTCCATAAATTTTGCTGAGTAACGAGGGACTGTTGTTTTGACATGCTCAGGTCCTAGACGCGGCTTTTTATGATTTTAAGTTACTGATAACACTATCATGTTGGCATTCAAAAAAGCCTTAGTTTTTGAGTAACCAAGGCTTCATTATTTCTACATGTCTGTTTTAAAAAAACGTTTGGGCAGATACGGCTTTAAACCGCGGAGAGAATCTCTGCAGCTCGATCTAAGGTGGCATCTTGTTTGGCAAAACAGAAACGTAATAAGCGTAAATTTTCCGGAGGTTTTTGATAGAACACCGAGACTGGAATCGCTACGATTTTATGTTGCTCTGCCAACAACTGACACATCTCCACATCGCTTAAATCTGGGCGTATGGCACTGTAATCAAGGTTTTGGAAATAGGTACCTGCCGATGGAATCAACTCAAATCTAGAGTGTCTTAAGCCGGCATTGAAACGGTCACGTTTGGCTTGGTAAAAATCGGCCAATTCAGCAATATGCTCAGGATGTTCTGCCATAAAGTTAGCCAGTGCCATTTGTACGGGCGTAACACCGCAGAAATTGGCAAATTGATAGATTTGGCGAAACACTTGCATCAAGGCTGGCGCTGCAATGCAATAACCGGTTTTCCAACCTGTGACGTGAAAAGTTTTACCAAATGAACCCACGACAAAACTACGTTCACGCAGCTCAGGAAATGACAAAGCAGATAGATGCTGACGACCATCAAAAATTAAATGCTCATAGACCTCATCCGACAGCACAATAATATTTTTATCTCGAATCAGTTCGATCAAGTTGAGCCAGTCCTCACGCCCCCAAACAGCACCTGTTGGGTTATGCGGTGTATTGACAATAATCATCCGGGTTTTATGGTTAATTGCAGCGGCAACACGATTCCAATCCACAGTAAAATGGGGCGTCTCTAAGGCAATGTGAATGGGATGAGCCCCAACCAATTTTACACTGGGCGCATAACTGTCATAGCTCGGATCAAAAATAATCACTTCATCATCCGCATGAACCACGGCTTGAATGGCACTAAAAATACCAATGGTTGCACCCGGGGTAATGGTCACTTCGGTGTGAGGGTCAATATTTAATTGGTCTCGATGGGCAAACAGTTGGACCAATTGCTCACGTAAATGCATCAGTCCATCGCCGGGTGCATATTGGTTAAAACCCTGTTGCGTCGCATCACTTAGCGCATTTAACAGCGCTGGAGGTGCAGGAAAATCAGGAAAACCTTGAGATAAATTCAGTGCATTTAGACGCTGCGCCATTGCGCTCATGACGCTAAAAATAGTCACACCTTGTGCAGGCAGTTTGGATTCAATTGTGATCATGGAGCTTAAAAATTTTTAATAGGTTGCATTTTGAGTGTAGCAGCATCTCAGCGACTGCGAAAAGTTAGATCCGTAAAATTGATCCTGCATTGATGATCCTATTCACTTGAATACTAAAGTGTTGCAAAAGCCAAAAAGAAGAATTCAACAAATTATTTGCAAAATGGGGTAGACGAAAAAACAATCATTTCCTAAAATGCCGTCATTAAAAAATTAAATACATAATAACAATGCTTAAAAATATTCACGCCATGGTGGAAAACTTTGGCTTTAGCGTACAGAAACGTGCGCTACACATTCATTTCTCAAATGAACACCTAAATTCTGAAGTTTTTATTCAACGGATTGAAGGTCAACACCGTATCAATCAAGGCTTTCGTGCGGAAATTATTTGTCTCTCGACCAATGCTCATCTTGCTTTAAAGCAGTTTATAGGCGGCCGAGTGGCTGTCGATCAAGTGACAGATTTGGGACAACTCAGTCGCCTGACTGGTGTGATTACTGGGGCTAGCCAAGGTCAAAGTGATGGTGCACTGACCGTTTATAAACTGGTGATTGAGGATGCGACAGCACTCTGGCATAAGCGTCGTAATAGCCGTGTCTTTATGAACAAATCGGTACGGGAGATGACCGAGATTATTTTTAGTGAATGGCAGAAAAAAAGTGCGCTGTTTGCTGCCAGTTTAAGCTTGAACTTAGAGGGGCTGGCACGTACTTATGATGTGCGTCCATTCACCATGCAGGCGAATGAAAGTGATTATGCATTTTTAACCCGCCTTTGGCGCAGTGAAGGGATCAATTGGTTAATTGATGAAGCAGAGTTATTTGTTGCATTTTCGGCTGCACCGATGCAAGCACAGCAACTGCGTTTAATTGATACGAATCAGGCTTATAGTGCTTTAGAGCGGAAAAAAATTCGCTTTCATCGGAGTCATGCCACGGAACGTTTAGACACGATCACCAGTTTTGTGGCAGAACGTTTTTTACAATCGACCACGATTCAAACGCAGCGTTGGCAAGCTCAATATTTGGCACAAGACCAAAGTAATCCGCTCTTAAGCGCCCATGCACAGAGTGAGCAACAGCACAATGAAACCTTAAGTTTAGAGCAGGCTTGGACCGTAAGTTCGGCTTGGACAACTGACCTTAAAGGTGCAGATCAGGCGACCACTTCAAATACACAGCAATTGGATCAGTTGAATCGGCAACTCAATCAATATCAGGAATTACAAGCCAAATATTTTACCGCCAGCAGTAGCGTAAGGGATGCACAAGTTGGGTATTGGTTTGAATTAGAAAATCATCCTGAAATTGATCAACATCAAACGACAGATCGTGAATTTCTCATATTGGGCAAAGCATTTTATAACCAGAATAATTTACCCAAAGATATTTTGGTTCAATTAGAGAAGTTACTTGCCGCGAGCCGTTGGCTATCTTTAGGGGATGAACGGCAGGCCAATGACCTATATGTGGTCCGTCGGCAAATTTCCGTGGTTCCTGAATATGATCCTTTATTACATCGGCCACCTGCGTTTCCACAGCGTGCCAAAGTGGTCGGTCCAGAAGGTGAAAGTATTTATGTCGATGCTTGGGGGCGTATCAAAGTTCGGTTTACGTTCACCCGCAGCGATGACCACAGTCATGATGGTGGAGCAGGGAGTAATGATAATGACAGTGACTCGGCATGGGTTGATGTACTGACCCCATGGGCGGGAGAAGGTTATGGGGCACGTTTTCATCCTCGTATTGGCGAGATTGTGGTGATCGACTTTTTTGAGGGCGATGTGGATCGTCCCTTTGTAGTAGGACGTATACATGAGGCTGAGCGATCTCAGACCATGTTTGACCTCAAAGGTCAGCTTCCTGAAACCAAAAAACTCAGTGGTATCCGCTCGCAAGAAGTTGCGGGAGCAGGCTTTAACCAACTGCGCTTTGATGACACGACGGGGCAGATCAGTACCCAATTACAGAGTAGTCATGCAGCGACACAGCTGAATTTAGGTAATCTCAGCCATCCTAAAGAACAAGACAGTAGCCATGGTCGTGGTGAGGGGTTTGAGCTGCGAACGGATGCTTGGGGAGCAATGCGTGCAGGTAAAGGTTTACTCATTAGTACCTATGCGCAGGATAAAGCAGTTGCCGATCATCTTGCTGCTGCTGAAGCTCAGTCTCTTTTAAATCAAGGGCATCAGAGCATGAATATGCTGAGCGGCGTAGCCGTAAAGCAACAGACCGATGCATTGAATGTGATTAACCGTTTGCCGAAGTTAATAAACTCTTTAGAAATCAAAAGTACTACTGAAGGTGTCAAAGCGACTTTAAATTTGTTCAAGGAGGAGCTAAGTCGAGACCCATTGGCAGCGTTAAAAAACTGCAAAAGTTTTGTCAAAGAAATGGGCTCAATCGCACATGATGTCAAAAGTACAGTAAAAGAATTTAAAGCATTTTTTAATGATGCCGAAGATGCCTTTGATAACTTAAAGTCTGTCATAGATCATATTGAAGAAAATGGTAAGGATGTGATTCAAGGGCGGGTTGCAAGTCTGAAAAGTAACCTAAAAGAAGATCCATTAAAAGTATTAAAAGATGTGGGTAAATTGATCGAAGACATCAAATTTAACCCTGATGATTTGTTGAATAATGGTGGTTTTGGTTTGCCACCAGCGATGACACCCATAAAAGCATTAGAAAAAGTACAAGGCTTTATGGAAGGCTATGCGCAAGGTTTAGAAAAATCCAATACAGCGGCAAAACAAGAACAAGGCAAATTATTCCGCCAAGCGTTGATGTTGCTTGCATCACCTAATGGTATTGCACTCACTACACCGGAAGATATTGTATTACAAGCCTCACAGGATATTGCAGAAAGTGCACAAGGTTCGATTAATTTCAGTGCTCAAAAGAATATTGTTGGTCATGCACAAGACAAAATCAGTTTGTTTGCGGCTCAAAAGGGCCTGAGTGCTTATGCCGCAAAAGGGAAAGTTGAATTACAAGCCCAAGATGATGCTATTGAAGCAATTGCACGAAAGGTGATTAAGCTCATTTCAACGGAAGATAAAATTGAAATTACCAGTCCTAAAGAAATCGTACTGACCGCAGGGGGCTCGCAACTGAAAATTAATGGCAGTGGAATATTTACAACAACAGGCGGCAAGTTTGAGAGTAAGGCGGGGCAGCATAGTTTTGTGGGGGGAGCGACTGTAAATGCACAATTGCCTAAGCTGCCTGAAAGTGGGCTGTATAGTATGAGATTTGACTTAAGTCAAATATTTGATACTAATATATTAAAAAATATGAAATATAAACTTATTAACCATTCTAAAAAAATTGAAGCTGAGTACCAGTTTGAGCAACAAAGTAGTGCACGTATTTATAGTGATGCTATTGAAAATGTAGAACTGGCATTAGTACCAGGTGCTTATATAACTCTATATCAAAAAAATGCAGCAATGGATGCAGAGTCTTTAGATGAAGAAATTCAAGGTTGCGGATGTGATGACGAAATGCATCTTTGTGATGAAATTAATTTAGAAATATAGAAGGTATTATCTTGAATAAATATATTTTAATTGGATTGTTTTTGATAAATTTCTTTTCTATCAACAATATAATATACGCCAAAGGGCCTGATTTTGAAATAGTTTCAAAATGCACAGACGAATATGAATCAAGTTGCAATATTTACAGAGTAGTTGATGGGGACAATAAATTATTGCTAGAAGATGTTAAGTCTCCAATTATCACAAAGATTAATAGTGATATATTTAGGGTTAGAGTTTCGTGTGGATCTCCATGCCAAGTAAACTTTTTTTATGGAGAAACTAGTGAAGATTCTACTAATGAATTTATTGCTTTTAATGAAAATAATCATTGTTTGATAGAAAGTGATAGTGTTAAGAAGAAAATATATGCAAGGATAATTTTCACTGGTAGGAAAAAAATTATTGCTGATTTAAATGATAAGGAATACTTGGGGTTAAATCAAAGATTTGATTATTATAATTATTTTAAAAAGAAAAGTAAATTTTTAGAAAATGGTAATTTAATATTGTTGGCAGATGATTATTCAAGTTTATTAATTAAAAAAACAATAATAAAACCATGCGGAGAAAATAATGAAGTATTCAGATGAATTTATAGCATTTGTTGCAACAATCTCTGGAGAAGCAGGTGTTTGTAGCATTACTTCAAAAAAAGCAGTTGCACATTGTATTATGAATCGATTAGGGTTTGGTGAGTGGGTAGGTCATCCAAGCATTATACAATATTTATATGATGATTTTGATGCTTTAACTGAACAAACGGCTGCTGTAAAAAAGGTTAAAGCTGAAATGAATTCTAATAAGGTTTCAAAGGATACTCAAGATATTATAGATGCTGTGTACCCTATTTACATGAGGGAAGAAGAAGATTTCACAAATGGAGTGGTATTATATTATAGCCCAAAAGCTCAAAAATTTTTGAATAATAAGGACCCAAAAAATTATAAATATCCACCAAATTTTGTCAACGAATTAACAGAAGAAGTGAAAATAAATGGTACTGAAAATGATGATATGTGCTGGATAAGGTATAAAGGAACTTCACGATTTTTTATTAAATTCATCGATCAATCTGCTAAAAAATTAATGGGATCAAGAGTCAATGTAAGTTATAAGAAGACAAAATATATTCCAACAATGAGTAATTTGTTAATAGATGAAGAGGGCTTTATTAGATCTATTTTAGTAAAGGGTGGATGGGGAGCAAGATTTTCTGTTGATGGTTCATCTGTGAAAGATGAAAATAATAAAGAATTAATGTTGATTGCTGATGGAAAAAACCATCATGTCATAATTGTAGTAGATAATGGAATGGGTGGTATAAAAACACGAACAGATAAACATAACCAGGAGCTACCACAAAATAATAAAGACGGAAGAGGAAATACTGAAAATAGTAATAATCAAGAAAATAATTCTAATAAATTGGATGTAAAATTTGATCTTAGAGTTTTAGATAGTGATGGAAAACCGATTTCAAGAATTTCTTATTTTTTAAAATATAAGGGAAAAGAGAAAAAACACTCAACTGAAAATGATGGTGTTGAAAAAGGTATTCAGGCAGAAAGTGGAGAAAAAATCGCAGTTTTAGTTAGTGGAAGAGATTCCAAACAAGAAGTTGGAATTTTCACTGTATTAAATGATAAAAAAATATATGATATACAAATTAAGTTACATAAATTTGAAATAATTTTTAGGCATAAAAAAAGTGGAAAATCTATAAAAAATTTAAATTTAGTACAATGGTACAGAGGTAAAGAATACCCTAAAAAAACTAATGATGAAGGTAAGATAATTGTAAATGCTATGCCAGGTTTTGATTTAAATTATAAATTAAGAAATGGTCAAAATTTATTAACAATAAAAGTCGATAAAAATAAAACTATTAGATTCATAGATGTTGACTCTCAGGTGTTAGAGCAAGCAAGTAAAGATTTAGATTTGATAAATGCTGAAAAAAAATCATCAAAAACCAAAAATACTAGCCAAGAACAACAAACTCGAGATGAAACTCCCAAAAGAGATCAAACACAAGCAACAAGTCAAGATGGACATCCAAAAACTGCAGTTAATGACAATAATGAAGAAGCAGAATTCAGTGTTCTTACATATGATAAAAAAACTGATCAGCTATTTAGTGGTGGTAATTATTTAATACAATATAAAGGTAATAAGAGAAACCATTCAAGTGGTACTCATGGATTAGGGAAAAAAACGCATAAAGCTATAATTGGTCAGAATATAAAAGTTATCACACTTGAATCTGAAAAGGAGATTGTCCATTTTAATGATGTAATTAGAAATGGAATGAAAGATATAGGTTTAAAAATAGATAAGCCAACATTAGAAGTTAGTGGTAGTCATTGGTACAACAGGTTTATGTTTAGCACAGACTTAAATGATCTAGCTGAACCATTTTGTAGTAATGTTAAAAAATTTGTTAATTTTCTTAAATCTGAAGGGTTTACCGTAAGAGTTAATACAACTCATAGACCCGATGCGCGTGGTTATCTTATGTATTATTCAACGATGATTTCACGAGGAAATATTGACTCTAACAATGTACCTCCTTGGGAAGGTGTAAATATAGATTGGAGTCATGGAGGTAATAAAGAAAAAGCAAAAAAAGCGGCTATTGAAATGCATGCTTTGTACCAAGTAGGTAATAATCCAATTGCGCGTCCTGGTCGATCAAATCATAATCCGGCTAAAGCCTTAGCTGTTGATATGAAAATTAGCGGAATTGATGGAAAAACCATAAAAATAAATGGTAAAAAATTTATTGTAAATACTTTGGCTGATTTGGCACCTGTTGGTAGGGAGTTTGGAGTATTTTGGTTTGGTAATAGTGATAAACCGCATTGGTCTCATGATGGGCGTTAAACTATGAAAAATATATTTATCTATGTCGTAATATTAGCTATTGTGGCTTGTTCAACAGATAAGATTTTTGAAACTAATGCTGATGAAAATACGAAAAAAAACATAAATATAGATAATTCACATAATAAAAAAATCTATGAAATTGGTAGAGTGCAAATTTTGGATTTAAGTTGTATAGGAAGTAATCAATCATTAAATAATAAAGAGGTCATCTTATTTAATTTTGATTTGGATAGTGATGGAAAAGTTAAAAAAAATGAATTAGTTAAATCTGAAGTAATTTCAAAAGCGAATCAAAATTGTATTGAAGTTTTGAAAAGATCAAGTATAGATCATGATTTTAAAAATTTTTATAAAATAAAATCACTGAATACACTTGGTGTCGTTAATCACTTTATTGTTGGCGATAAAGAGATATTTTTAAATGGACCTAAGGGTATAATATCATTAGATATTAATAATGATAAAAAACCAGATTATATAGATATGTGCTACTCATCTGAAGGATTACATTTCAATATTTGGGATTCACCACAGAAGACAAATAAATTGTTTCATGATTATGTTTATTTGAATTTTGAAACAATTGATAACTGTGGTGAAAAAGATTACGAAGAAAAATAAATTGCTACAAACTTAATAAATAAAGCCGACTCTCGTCGGCTTTATTTATTTAACCTTCTAAAACTTCTTCTAATAACTCTTCACTCGGTGCAAAGTAATACGCTCCGTCCATTGGCGTAACAAAGTGAAGTAAGCGGTCATGAATGCCGTCACCACTGGTGCCAAACATACGTACTAGCATGCTGTCGATAATGCTTAAATCATTGGTATATGCCACAAAGAACAAGCCTTGATCGCCACGGCCATCACCATAAGGGAGTGAATGACGCAAAATCGCCATTTCTTCACCTTCACCATCTTCTACAACTGTACGTGATACATGTGAGTTTTCAGGCTGTTCATCTTCATCTAACTCAATAGACTCAAGTTTAGTACGGCCAATTACATGCTCTTGCGCATCGACTTTCAGCTTTTTCCATTTATCCAAATTATGCGCATAACGCTGTGCAAAAATAAAAGAGCCATTGGCAAATACGCCAGCTTCTTCAGCTAGTAATGCTGTTTCAGCACGATCATCTGGAAATTGCGGATTTTCAGTTCCGTCAATAAAGCCGGTTAAATCACGGCCATCAAAATTGCGGAAGCACACACGTTCATCCAGTACGTCAACTTTATCTTGAATACCATCAAAGAATGCTTGGCTCAGCGCAAAGCAAATATCTGTACGCTGTGCTGCAATATGGATAAATACATCTGCTGGGGCTACAGGCATGTTAAATGAACCTTGAATTGGATCAAGTTGTTTAAAGCCTGCCGGGGATTGACTGTAAAGTTGTGCCCAAAGTTCTGGTCCAAAAGCCACAGCCGTTTTAATCTGTGCATTTGGATGTTGGGTAATCAGACGATCACGAGTATTAAGTAAGTCTTCAAGTTGTTCTTTTAATTCGCTAATCGTTAAATCTTTTAAACGTAAAACAATAAAACGAGCATGATCTGAGGGTAATGGCAAAATTACAGATTGAGCAGACATTCATGGCTCCTAAAAATTATAATTTCTGAGTGGCTGTGTGTATTGTGCCTTAAGCAGCGCTGAGAGTGTAGCCTTCATTTGGCCTTTTAGCGTGCATTATTGTCATGAAAATAGAGTAAATGTCATATAATACAGACCCATTTCAAACTTGAGCTAATGATGTCCTATCAAATCTGGATTGCATATATGTTGGCATGTTGGGTGATTAGTGTTTCCCCAGGTGCAGGTGCAATTGCGTCTATGTCGAGTGGTTTGAATTATGGGTTTAAGCATGGGTATTGGAATGCAATCGGCCTGCAATTGGCACTTTTGGTTCAGATTGCCATTGTTGCAGCTGGGGCAGGAGTCTTATTTGCGACGACACCATGGGCATTTCTGATCGTGAAATGGTTTGGTGTGGGCTATTTATTGTATTTGGCTTATTTACAGTGGACAGCGCCAACACAGTCAATTGAAATCCAACAAAATTTACCAAATAAATCACGTTTAAAATTAGTTGTACATGGCTTTTTGGTCAATATGAGCAACCCTAAAGCGATTGTATTTTTGTTGGCGGTTTTGCCGCAGTTTTTAGATTTATCCAAACCCCAATGGATTCAATATGTCATTATGGCTGCAACAATGATTAGCATCGATTTGATTGTCATGGCGGGGTATACCGGTCTCGCTGCAAAAGTGCTGCGGTTGTTAAAATCATCCAAACAACAAAAATATTTGAATCGTACCTTTGCAGTTCTATTTGCTTGTGCGGCGAGTTTATTGAGCTTAGTTCATCAATAAATCCAGTGAGATGATTCTGAGCATCGTATTTGACGTGCAAAAAAAGCCATGCAACTGCATGGCTTTTTTTTGATATGTCGCGAATTGAGCAATGAACGTTGCTACTCAAGCGACTTTCTTAAATTTTTGTAGAATAAAAATCAGGGCAAAGAGCAGCGCCATAGTTAATACAATGGTCAGTCCTGTAGAGGTGTTTAAACCAGCACTTGACCATAAACCTACAGTTACACCGACTTGGGCAATGATGAAAGACCACAGCACCATTTGCTTCGGTGAATTCGCCAATAAACGAGCGGTTAATGCAGGAATCACTAACAATGCACCCATCAGCAATGAGCCGACAGCACGTAAAGCCAATACGGTAAATAATGCCAGTAATAACATAAAAATCAGACGTTGCCATTTAGCGCTGACACCTTCACTGACCGCAATATCGGGGTCAATGGCAATCTGAATCTGCGATTGCCAACTTTTATACAGCACGGTCAGTGCCACAATGATCACCACTGCAAAGACAGGCAAATCTGACCAAGAAATGGTGAGTAAATCACCAAATAAATAGCTGAGTAATTCAGGTCTTAAGCTTGGCAAATGTTGTATGAAGAGTAAGCCTGAGCACAGGAGTGTAGCCGAACAAAGCGCGAGCAAGGCGTCATTGGGCAAGCGTGGATCGTGTAACACCCATAAGATTGCAACCAATAAGAGCGCAATCAATGTAACGCCCGTCCAAAGCGGTAGACTCATTGCACCGGCAATGGCGACACCGAGTAAGGTGCCATGTGCCATGGTGTCCGCAAAAAATGACATGCGACGCCATAACATTAAACAGCCAAGCGGTGCAGTCAGGAACACCAGCAAAGTGCCCATGATCCATGCTGGCAAAAGGAGTTGTAGCCATTCCATCATGGATTATGCTTCCGGTTCAGGGTGAATATGAGGACGAGAGTCATGCTGGCAAGGCGTTGCACTATCGCCATGCGCACAGTGATCATGATGGTGTTGATAGAACACACGGTTTGTCCCAAAGATCGCTTGATATTCAGGATGTTGCTGCACATTTTCAGGCAAGCCACTACAGCAAATATGCTTATTGAGGCAAACCACACGATGTGTTCCTTGCATGACCCACTGTAAATCATGAGAGACCATCAAAACTGCACAGCCATATTTTTCAGGCAGGCTACGCACGTAGTCATACAGTTCCGCTTCAGACTGGATATCTAGACCTTGCATAGGTTCATCCAGAACCAATACATTCGGTTGACGCAATAAAGCCCGTGCAATCAATACACGTTGACGTTCGCCGCCCGATAGTTGCTGAACTTTAGATTGTTGTAACTTGGCAATGCCTGTATCACGAATAATTTCTTGCTTAATGCTGGCATCACATTTTTCTAATGCCAATAAATCACACACACGTAGCGGTAAGCTGTGTGATGGATTAAATTTTTGTGGCACATATGAGAATTTTAATTTTTGTATGCTGATCACTTTACCAAATACAGGTTTTACAATACCCAATAACACTTTGATGAGCGTGGATTTGCCTGCACCGTTAGGACCAATCAAGGTGACAATTTCTTTTTCGTGTAAGGCGAAATCTACATTTTTTAAAATGTCACGTTCATCGATTCGGACATGAACATGCTCTAAAGCCACAATGGGCTTCATATTTAGTGTTTGCTGCGGCACTGCTGACAGATCCCTGAAATTTCAATAATACTGTGATGTGCAGTAAAGCCATCGGATGCAGACAATTCATCGAGTTGCGCCATCAAGCCTTGAGCAGATGCTTCTTTGACTATTTTACAATCGGTGCAAATCAGGAATGCGGCTTGATGTCCTTCGCGCGGATGACAACACGGGATGTAAGCATTAATCGACGTTAGACGGTGAATCAAACCTTTTTCAAGCAGAAAATCCAGCGTACGGTATACCGTCGGTGGCGCTGCAGGTCGGTCAGACTCACTTTTGATTTTAGCCAAAAGGTCATAAGCACCCATTGGTCCCGTTGCGTTCAAGATCAGTTCCAATACTTCTTTACGCAAGGGCGTAAGTCGAGCACCCGTCGCGCTACAGAGACTCTCAGCTTCAGCAAGGCGCTGTTCGACATTATGATGATCGTGTACACCATGCAAAGCATTATGATGTTCGTGTGAACATGCGCTCATAGCCAACCTCGAGTACGAAACTGTATAAAGAAAAAGACTTTAAATCTTAACATGAAGCGTAAGGACTTACGAACAGACGTAGGTTTTTTTACGATTTTGTTATATTATAACACTATTCATTTTATGGTGCTCTCTCCCCATGTCCCGTATAATTCTTTTTTGTAGTTTGGCTTTATTCAGTGTGATGAGCTGGGCGCAAGGTCTCGTTGTTTCTACACAACCGATTTATCTAATCGCAAAGGATGTACTCAAGGGTGTAGAGCAACCGAAATTACTGCTTGACCATCAATCTGGACATGATGTGAGCTTGACGCCTGCACACCGTAAAACCGTGCAAGATGCCAATCTCGTTTTATGGTTAGGTCACGCGCACGAAGCACCATTGGCAAAAATGTTGGGTGAAAGTGGCAAAAGTATCGCTATTTTAGACTCAGGTATTATCAGTGCTTTGCCATTACGTGATGTCCGTGGCAATGCATTAAAAGGCACAATCGATACGCATGTATGGCTTGAACCAAACAATGCTGTTCGAATCGGCTTTTTTATAGCCGCGTTACGTTCACAACAGTTTCCAGAACATCGTGAAAAATATTGGGCCAATGCGCGTGCATTTGCGCAGAAACTCTTGGTCACTGCACAAAAAACCGATGTGTCGAGCCGTGCTCAACCTTACTGGTCTTACCACGATGCCTATCAATATCTTGAGCGCTCACTGAATTTGAAATTTACCGGTGCGTTGACAGATGATCCACATGTCGCGCCGACATTGGCACAAATCAAATACCTGAAAGACCATCGCGCGCAGCCAAAAGTATGCTTACTTGCAGAAGCACATGCCAGCCAAAATCAGTATCAAAAGCTCGGTGGTATCGTCTTTCAGCCGGTTGACGAAACGATGAGTGGGGCAGGGGATTTTGTAACAGCATGGAAGATGTTGGCTGATGAAACCCTGAAATGCACACTAAATGCACGAAAGTAAAGTAAAAAATAAACAACTATTGATTAGTTTGAAAGCAGTTTGCCAATTTAAAAAAACACGACTAAGGTCGGGAAAAGATTGCAAGTTAAGGGGTGTAACTCTATAATGCCTGCGATTAAAAATAATCATCAGTTAAACTTGTCAAGCAGAATTGCTGTGAGTGAACAAAAATGAGTCGAACTAGTCGCATGATTGATCGACGATTAGCGAAAGCTTTAGTCATCTTACAAGCAGTAATGATTCCTGTTTCAGCCCTGATTGGTTGGGTCCTTAAAGACACAATCACAGCATATAGTGCAGCTTTGGGTGCGTTGGTATGTTGGCTAGCAAGTAGCTACTTTTCATGGCAGTCGTTTCGTGCGGCTGGTGCCCGTGCCTCTAAACAGGTGCTGTCAAACATGTATCGTGGCTTAATGGGCAAGTTTGCAATCGTGATTGTTGGATTCATTTTGATTTTGATCAATGTCAAGCCGTTGTCAGCGGTGGCATTGTTTTGTGGTTTTATGCTCGTACAAAGTATGTCGTGGGTCGCTCCTTTTTGGGCAACACGCTTAAAAAAACGAGTATAAACACAACAAAAAATTGAAAAGTTTTTTGGAGAGTAACGAGATATCAGGCAGCACGCGATATTCGTTTTCTCTATTAGTTTTGACATTGACCAGGTGTGATTTATGGCTGCTGAAGAACATGCCCTTACTTCGACCGAGTACATTCAGCATCACTTGACTAACTTGACCTATGGCAAAATGCCAGATGGTACTTGGAAGTTAGCTGAGACTGCTAAAGAAGCTCAAGAGATGGGGTTCACTGCTATTCACTTGGATTCAATGGGTTGGTCTATTGGCCTTGGTATTGTTTTCTGTTTGTTGTTCTGGGTTGTAGCGAAAGCTGCAAACTCTGGTGTTCCGACCAAGTTCCAGTCTGCAATCGAAATGATTATCGAGTTCGTTGACTCAAGTGTCCGTGACACTTTCCATGGCAAATCGCGCTTAATTGCGCCGTTAGCGTTGACCATCTTCGTGTGGATTTTCCTCATGAACTTGATGGACTTGATCCCTGTTGACTGGATTCCTTATACAGCTCAATTGATCGGTGCTAACGTGTTTGGTATGGATCCTCACCACGTTTACTTCAAAATCGTTCCATCTACTGATCCTAACATTACCTTGGGTATGGCATTATCAGTATTTGCGTTAACTATTTTCTATAGTATCCGTGAGAAAGGTCTTGTCGGATTCGGTGCAGAATTTGCACTTAACCCATTTAACCCAAGTAACCCAGTTTTAAAAGCATTACTTATTCCAGTAAACATTATTCTTGAATTAGTAACTTTTATTGCACGTCCAATCTCATTGGCTCTTCGACTGTTCGGTAACATGTATGCGGGTGAGTTGATCTTCATCTTGATCGCATTACTACCGTTCTGGATCCAGTGGGCGTTGTCTGTGCCTTGGGCGATCTTCCATATTCTTGTTATTACGTTACAAGCATTCATTTTCATGATGTTGACTATCGTATATATGAGTATGGCTAGCGAAAAGCATTAATGGTATTGCTCAACTGTCAAAGGGTGGTTGGGCACACAATTTTTTAACTTAATTTGGTATAAACCTAACCTCTGAGGAATTATCATGGAACTCACTTTAGGTCTAGTTGCAATTGCATCTGCTATCTTGATCGCTTTTGGTGCTTTAGGTACTGCGATTGGTTTTGGTCTTCTAGGCGGCCGTTTCTTAGAAGCTGTTGCTCGTCAACCAGAATTGGCTCCACAACTTCAAACTCGTATGTTCTTAATCGCAGGTCTTCTTGATGCTGTGCCTATGATCGGTGTTGGTATTGGCTTGTTCTTCATCTTCGCTAATCCATTTGTAGGTTAATCAGCTTAATTCCTAAATTAAACTATTGAGGAATAGCAATGAATATCAACCTCACATTGATTGGCCAAGCGATTGCATTTGCGATTTTTGTCGCATTCTGCATGAAGTTTGTATGGCCACCACTAATCAATGCGATTAGTGAGCGTCAGCGTAAAATCGCTGATGGCTTAAACGCTGCTGAAAAAGCAAAAGCTGACCTTGCGGATGCGCAAGCACAAGTGAAAGCTGAATTAGACGCGGCTAAAGCACAAGCGGCTCAATTGATCGAACAAGCGAACCGTCGTGGTGCGCAATTGGTAGAAGAAGCGCGTACTCAAGCTGCGGCTGAAGGTGAGCGTATTCGTCAACAAGCGAAAGAAGCTGTTGATACTGAAATCAATGCTGCTCGCGAAGAATTACGTCAACAAGTTGCTGCTCTTGCAGTTACTGGCGCAGAAAAAATTCTGAACCAGCAAGTTGACGCAGAAGCTCACAATGCCATGCTGACTCAGCTGGCTGCTAAACTTTAAGAGAGGCGGATTATGGCTGAACTCTTGACGTTGGCACGCCCATACGCTAAAGCAGCATTTGCTTACGCTTCTGAGCAAAATGCAACTGACGCTTGGTCAAATGCATTGAACTTGCTCAGTGCTGCGGTGCAAGACGAAGCATTTTCAGCTTATCTAAATCGCCCTGAGCTTACTCCTGCTGAGCAGGTAAGTGTTTTCGCAAAAGTTTTAGGTGAAGACCAGACTGCAGCAGTGTCAAACTTTTTGACATTGCTTGCCGATAATGACCGTCTGGCACTTCTTCCTGAAATTTCAGAAGAATACGAACAGCTCAAATCACAGAATAACAATACTGTGGATGTAGTGATTGAATCTGCATTCCCATTGACTTCTGTACAAGAACAATTACTTGCGCATGCATTAGAGAAAAAATTCGAAGCTGCCGTAAATGTTTCTGTAGAAGTTAACCCAGCGTTAATCGCGGGTGTAGTTATTCGTGCAGGCGACCAAGTGATAGATGATTCTGCGCTTAACAAGCTTGAAAAAATGCGGACTCGTCTTCTTGCTTAACAGCTCGAAGACTGAACTTTAAAAAGATTGAGGTATAGCGCAATGCAACAACTGAATCCATCCGAGATCAGTGCGCTCATTAAACAGCGTATCGGCGATCTGGACACCAGCGCGACCGCTAAGAACGAAGGGACCATTGTTATGGTTTCCGACGGTATTGTGCGCATTCACGGCCTTGCTGATGCAATGTACGGTGAAATGATCGAATTCGACGGCGGCTTATTTGGTATGGCACTGAACCTAGAACAGGATTCAGTGGGTGCCGTTGTCTTAGGTAACTACTTAAGCCTTCAAGAAGGTCAAAAAGCTCGTTGCACAGGTCGTGTATTAGAAGTTCCGGTTGGTCCAGAACTTTTAGGCCGTGTAGTAGATGCTTTGGGTAACCCAATTGATGGTAAAGGCCCTATTGACGCAAAACTTACTGATGCTGTTGAAAAAGTAGCACCAGGCGTAATTTGGCGTCAATCAGTGGATCAACCTGTACAAACTGGTTATAAATCAGTAGATACAATGATCCCTGTTGGTCGTGGTCAACGTGAGTTGATCATCGGTGACCGTCAAACTGGTAAAACAGCTATGGCGATCGATGCGATCATCGCTCAGAAAAACTCTGGCATTAAATGTGTATACGTAGCAATTGGTCAAAAACAATCGACTATCGCTAACGTTGTGCGCAAGCTAGAAGAAACTGGCGCTATGGCGTACACAACTGTTGTAGCAGCTGCTGCAGCTGATCCTGCAGCGATGCAGTATCTTGCTCCATATGCTGGATGTACAATGGGTGAGTACTTCCGTGACCGCGGTGAAGACGCGCTTATCATTTATGATGACTTGTCTAAACAAGCTGTTGCTTACCGTCAAATTTCATTGCTTCTACGTCGTCCACCAGGTCGTGAAGCATATCCTGGTGACGTATTCTATCTACACTCACGTTTACTTGAACGTGCTTCACGTGTATCTGCTGACTACGTTGAGAAATTCACTAACGGTGAAGTTAAAGGCCAAACTGGTTCATTAACTGCATTACCGATTATTGAAACTCAAGCCGGTGACGTATCTGCATTCGTACCTACAAACGTAATTTCGATTACTGACGGTCAGATCTTCTTAGAAACATCATTATTCAACGCAGGTATTCGTCCTGCTGTGAACGCGGGTATCTCTGTATCACGTGTTGGTGGTTCTGCTCAAACTAAGATCATCAAAAAATTGTCAGGTGGTATCCGTACCGCTCTTGCGCAATACCGTGAATTAGCTGCGTTTGCTCAGTTCGCTTCTGACCTTGACGAAGCAACTCGTAAACAGCTTGAACATGGTCAACGTGTAACTGAGCTTATGAAGCAAAAACAATATGCTCCATACTCAATTGCTGACCAAGCTGTTTCAATTTATGCATCTAACGAAGGCTACATGGCTGACGTAGAAGTGAAGAAAATCGTTGCATTTGATGCTGCGTTGATCTCTTACTTCCGTTCAGAAAATGCTGCGTTAATGCAAAAAATTGACGAGACTGGTGCTTACGATAAAGAAATCGAAGCAGCAATCAAAGCAGGTATTGAAAGCTTTAAAGCGACTCAAACTTACTAAGATTCAACTGTGTTGAATCTGGTTTTGGTTTGGTTCACGGATCAACCTTCGGAAGCTCGAAAGGGCTTTCGAATACTAGGTTAAGCGTATGGCAAATTTAAAAGAAATTCGCGCCAAAGTAGCTAGTATCAAAAGCACGCAGAAAATTACTCGCGCGATGCAGATGGTAGCAGCTTCTAAGATGCGTCGTGCGCAAGAGCGCATGGCTCAAGGCCGTCCGTATGCCGAAAATATGCACCGTGTAATTGCTCATTTGGTACAAGCGAACCCTGAATATAAACACCGTTATATGGTTGAACGTCCTGTAAAGCGCGTTGGCTATATCATTGTTTCTTCAGATCGTGGCCTTGCTGGTGGTTTGAACATTAACTTGTTCAAAAAAGTGGTAAAACACGTACAACAGCAACAAGAGCAGTCAATTGAAGTTCAATTTGCTTTAATTGGTCAAAAAGCGGTTTCGTTTTTTAAAAACTACGGCGGTAAAGTTCTTGGTGTAACTACAAACGTAGGTGATGCTCCGAGTCTTGAACAGTTAACTGGTTCTGTACAGGTGATGTTAGACGCGTTTGATAAAGGCGAGTTAGATCGTATTTATCTAGTGTCAAACGGCTTTGTCAACGCCATGACTCAAAACCAAAAAATCGAACAGCTTGTTCCTTTAGCAGCTGCTGAGGAAAGCGAAGGTCTAAACCGTCAATACGGTTGGGACTATATCTATGAACCAGAAGCTGAAGAGCTTTTAAATGGTTTATTGGTTCGTTACATTGAGTCTATGGTTTATCAAGGTGTGATTGAAAACATCGCATGTGAACAGTCTGCTCGTATGGTTGCAATGAAAGCTGCAACGGATAACGCGGGTGAATTGATCAAGAGCCTACAACTTATTTATAACAAGCTGCGTCAAGCCGCGATTACTCAGGAAATCTCTGAGATCGTTGGTGGTGCCGCTGCCGTTTAACATTATTAGTTTGAATTGAGGAGACAGCAATGAGTAGCGGTCGTATCATTCAGATCATCGGCGCGGTTATCGACGTCGAGTTTGAACGTAACAGCGTTCCTAAGATCTATGACGCTCTCCATGTTGATGGTACTGAAACTACATTAGAAGTTCAGCAGCAACTTGGTGATGGCGTAGTTCGTACTATTGCAATGGGTTCTACTGAAGGCCTTAAGCGTGGTCTTACTGTAACTAACACTGGCGCGCCTATCTCTGTACCTGTAGGTACTGCATGTTTAGGTCGTATCATGGACGTTCTTGGTCGCCCGATCGACGAAGCTGGTCCTGTTGGTACTGAAGCTCGTTTACCAATTCACCGTCAAGCGCCTTCTTATGCAGAACAAGCGGCTTCTACTGACCTTTTAGAAACTGGTATTAAAGTCATTGACTTACTTTGCCCGTTCGCTAAAGGTGGTAAAGTTGGTCTGTTCGGTGGTGCCGGTGTTGGTAAAACTGTAAACATGATGGAGTTGATCAACAACATCGCGAAAGCTCACTCAGGTTTATCTGTGTTTGCTGGTGTTGGTGAACGTACTCGTGAAGGTAACGACTTCTATCACGAAATGAAAGACTCTAACGTTCTAGACAAAGTAGCAATGGTCTACGGTCAGATGAATGAGCCACCAGGTAACCGTTTACGCGTAGCGTTGACTGGTTTGACTATGGCTGAGTACTTCCGTGATGAAAAAGACGAAAACGGTAAAGGCCGTGACGTTCTATTGTTCGTCGACAATATCTATCGTTATACACTAGCGGGTACTGAAGTATCAGCACTTCTAGGTCGTATGCCATCTGCAGTAGGTTACCAACCGACTCTTGCAGAAGAGATGGGTGTTCTTCAAGAACGTATTACGTCTACTAAGTCTGGTTCTATTACGTCAATTCAAGCGGTATACGTACCTGCCGATGACTTAACAGATCCATCGCCTGCTACTACCTTCGCTCACTTGGACGCGACTGTTGTATTGAGCCGTGACATCGCATCTTCTGGTATTTACCCAGCGATCGATCCACTTGACTCTACTTCACGTCAGTTAGATCCACTTGTAGTGGGTACTGAGCATTACGAAATCGCTCGTTCAGTTCAAAACGTTCTTCAACGTTACAAAGAATTGAAAGACATTATCGCAATTCTTGGTATGGACGAATTGGCAGAAGAAGACAAACTTACTGTATACCGTGCACGTAAGATCCAACGTTTCTTCTCTCAACCGTTCCACGTAGCTGAAGTGTTTACTGGTGCTCCTGGTAAACTTGTACCGCTTAAAGAAACAATTCGTGGCTTTAAAGGTCTTCTAGCTGGTGAATACGACCACATTCCAGAACAAGCGTTCTACATGGTTGGTGGTATTGACGAAGTTATTGCTAAAGCTGAGAAACTTTAATTAGTTACCTAATTTAGGAGATTCTCATGTCAACTATGCAATGTGACGTTGTAAGTGTTAAAGAGTCTTTGTACTCTGGCACTGTAACTATGCTAATTGCTAAAGGTGCTGGTGGTGAGTTGGGTATTATGCCTGGCCATGCACCACTAGTAACTTTGCTCAAGCCGGGCGCAATCCGCGTTCTGCTTGAAAATGGTACAGAAGAATTAATCTATGTATCAGGTGGTGTACTAGAAGTTCAACCGCACGTTGTTACTGTACTTGCAGATACTGCAGTACGTGCTGACAACCTTGATGAAGCAGCAATTATTGAAGCTCGTAAACAAGCTGAACAATTGTTAGCAAATCAAAAGAGCGACTTGGACTCAGCTGCTGCTTTGGCTGCTCTTGCAGAAACTGCTGCTCAGTTGGAAACCATCCGCAAAATCAAAAACCGCGCTCAATAAGACGCAGTTTGAGATTGAAGAAACCACCCGAAAGGGTGGTTTTTTTATGGCAAGTATATTATTGAAATGTAAAATGATTGGTACGAATTAAATGAATATTAATAATGAGAATGGTGAAATTTATAAAAATGCTCTATCTAATTTAAAAATCGGAGACGTAATTTTAGTAGAGGGGTGTAATAAGATATCGCCAAAATTAATTGCTGCACAAAAACTATTTTATATGAAGGCATGCAGTAGTCATGTAATGATTCATATAGGAGATGGAGTGGTTATACATGCAACTGGTGGTAAAGGAGTGCATCTTTCACCCCTATTCATAGAGTTGGAAAATTGCAAAGCTAATTGGAGAGTCATTAGAAATAATAAACTTGCCGAAATGGATTCGGATTTAGTATTAAAACATACACTTCAATTTTATGCTCAGAGTTACAGTACTGAAGTATATAAATCTAAAGATGTTAAGTTTGTAGAAAGTGAAAGTTCATTCTGTTCTGAGTTAGTGCATAAAATCTATTTATCTTTGGGAGTAGAGATGCAACCAACTACTATTAGGAAGCTTTTCCCTTGTGATTTAGATCGTTTGGCAGATGATATATGTCCTGAAAGTGATTGGATGATAGTTACAGATAGTTATAAAGAAATTTTCAATCTACTTGATTTAGATGATTATAAATTTAGTTTGGAAATGCATACTTTACACATGGATCTCCGTCTTAAAAAAAGATTTCACTTATCAAAATCTAGAGAGTTCACATTTGGAACAGCTTTAGCTGAAGCTCAAAAAAGTGGGTCAACTAAATGGTTAGAAACATTAGATTCGATAAAAAGTGGTTTAAAAAATAGGCAGTTGAAATTTTGGTTTGATAAGGATGCTCAATTTGGAGAGCGTCCAATACCATCAATGGTAGAGTCTATATCGGGTGTAGAGGAATTATTAAAGCTACAGTTGGAAGGTATGCAACGAATGATGGAAATAATGGCTAAATACAAAAAATAATTTTAAGGAGAGTTCTTAATCTAAACTAACTAAGAACTCCCCATTCCCTACAATTGTTACTTTAAATATTTCATCAAACCCTTCATCTAAATTTGGTACTTCTAGCTTTTTATACGTTGCTCGTACATCGACTTTAGAAATATTGTTTTTACTAAATTTAAAGTAAATGACGTGATCTAAAGTTGCATATATTTCATGCAGCTTTTGTCTTAATCTGCAATAAATCATCTGCCTAATAAATTCTTATGAACCTTATTGCCTTCGAACCCCACTTCTGGGAACTCTATCAAGACTTTGATCAATATTACTTGAGCATTGCGGTTGATCTAAGTTCTGTCGTGTCATGTTGGGATGTTGAACTCACCCATGAAGAAGTTCAACAATATGAACACCGTGGGCGTATGAGTATTCAAGAACTGGCAAAATCGATGGTCGCTGCTGCCTATAAAGGTGATTTTGCTTCATTAGAAAGTCGTTTAGTGAAACCATATGAGCGTCAGGCCATGCAATCGGCTTTTAAAAAATGGCAAGATAGCCAAAAAGCAGGTTAATGGTCGTTATTCATGCATGGGTAAAATTGAAAACTCGCCGTGACTGATAATTTTAATTTTAAAAATTTGATCAAAGCCTTCATCCCGTGACGGAACTTGAAGCTTTCGATAGGTCGCATGCACACCAACTTCTGGAATATGAGCTTTGCCTTCACGTAAACTGTTGCGCTTTAAGGTGCTGTCCAAATCGGTTTCAAAATAATAAGCAATGACTTCAAACCCTGCATCAACTGCGCGTTGGATATAGCGAGCACGAGCTTCCCGATTTGGGTTGGTATTGTCAATCACCATTTTGGTTTTGGATGCCAAACCTGCTTCAAAGATCATATTTTCCCGATGTCGGGTTTTCAGCATATCAAGATTAATACGCAAATGACTGTGATATAAATTCAACATATAAAATGTGGATTTACCCGATGCTTGTACACCGGTGAAAATAATCAGTTGCATAGTGGATGAAAAAATCTGTAGACCTTATATTACATATTAAAGCAGCTACGGGCTTTTGCTACAATTTTTGCACTGCCAATAACAACAAAATAGGTCAGGACTTTTTATGTATACACTTCGATTATGTTTCTGCTTATTGCTGGCAACGCCGCTGCTTGCCTGCCAAAGCCAATATGTCACCACACCGAATGTCGCGACTGAAGCCGCATTGGTAGCGGAATCAGTGGATAATGGCATCAGTACAGAACTTGAAATTCCCTATTTATCCGCTTTTCGCAACCTAAGACAAGCCTATAACCACTGTGTGGCGTTCACCTCAGCAGAAGCTTATGTGTATACTGACAATCGACTGGAAGAACATTTAGAGCAGGGCACGCTGATGGCGCGTACAGAAAATGGCGCTTTTCTACATAAAATGTTGGTGGAGGGAATGGGAGCTGACAAAACTCGAATTACCCTGTTTCTGCCAGCCAAATTTCATTTTGCCCAAGCCCGTTTTAAGCAAGATGTGCAACGTGCACTTGGACAAGATAAAAACTGTAATACCTATGAGTTTGCTCAATCTTAAAATAGGAAAAAGAGGCAGTTGTTTATTTTCTGGTTGGGAGATTTTCTATGCTTAAAAATTCTATGCGTTTCAAATATTTGAATATCGGTTCTTAACACTATGTGGGAAGTTTTAGATTAAAAAATATTGTGAATTTACAGCATGGCACTTTGTGATGTGTGGTCGATCAACCGATCATCAGGTACTGAATCACAAGAAGTAGCAAACCGAGAGAATTGCTTACAAATTCATCACGCCGACCAATTTATTCTTCCTCTATAGTAGAGCTAGGTTGTTTAAAAAATAATCTCAACACTTATAAGATGGAGAGAATAAATATGGCAACAATGAAAGCAGCCGTAGTGACTGCATTTAATCAACCACTACAAATACAACAAGTCGAAATTCCTAAAGTCACGCCGGGCAAAGTCTTGGTCAAAATTATCGCGACAGGTGTCTGTCATACCGACTTACATGCCATGCATGGCGATTGGCCTGTTCAGCCAACCTTACCTTTTATCCCTGGACATGAAGGTGTCGGTGAAGTAGTTGAAATTGGTGAAGGAATTGAACATTTAAAAGTTGGTGATATCGTCGGGATTCCTTGGTTATATTCAGCGTGTGGGCATTGTGATCATTGCTATGCGGGCTGGGCTTATGTAAACAACAACAGAACTCAGGCTATTCAGTCAACGGCAGCTTTGCAGAATATTGCTTAGCAGATGGTGATTACGTCGGTGTGATTCCTGAAGGTGTCGATCTATTAGAAATCTCACCTATTCTATGTGCTGGTGTCACTGTTTATAAAGGATTGAAAATGACCGAGGCCAAAACTGGGGATTGGGTCGCCATTTCCGGTATTGGTGGTCTAGGTCATGTGGCAGTGCAATATGCCAAAACAATGGGCTTTAATGTCGTAGCGATTGATGTTGATGACTCAAAACTTGAATTGGCCAAAAATCTCGGTGCCGATGTCGGCATTAATGCCTTAAAAACCGATGTAAAAGAAGCAGTGTTGCAGGCAACGGGTGAAGGCTGTCATGGTGTCTTGGTGACGGCGGTTTCTCCGAAGGCCTTTGAGCAGGCTGTTGCCATTGTCCGTCGTGGAGGTACCATGGTCTTAAATGGTTTGCCACCCGGAACTTTTGACTTGTCGATCTTTAATATGGTGCTGGAGGGAATTACGGTACGTGGTTCAATTGTTGGGACACGTCTGGATTTAAAAGAAGCACTAGATATCGCTGCGCGCGGTAAAGTCAGAGCACATATTCATGTTGAACCGCTCGAAAATATCAACGATATTTTTGATCGTATGGAAAAAGGTAAAATTGATGGCCGTATCGTGATTGATATGCGGCTTTAATGCAAAATCCCACAGGCAACATAACATAGAGCAAAATCAAGACAGACCGATTCAGTATGATTGAAAGGTCTGTCTTGCATGTTTAGAGCTAAGAGAAAATTAGCTTTCTGATGTTTTTTCTTGAGCTGAATGATCTGAAATGATCATGCTGGCAAGTTTAACCATCTCCAGTTGGATATTACCCATTTGATTTTTAATTTTCTGAATATCGACTTGAGTTAAATCCATTTGACCATTTAAAAAGGGTGAAGCCAAAACTTGCTGATTGGCAGCTTGTAAATTGCTGCGAATATCATTGATTTCAGTACTTTTTAGGTTCAGTCCACTGAGTGCCTGATTAAAACCTTTCAATTGTTGTTGCAGCTGATCGGCTGCTTTTTGTAGTTGAATCGGGTCTTGGCTATTGACTGCCGTTTCAATATCGCTTTGGGTTTGTTTCAATTGCTCAACATAGCTGCCCGCTTTCAATTGCATGTCGGCGACATCACGGACAATGTAAAACATATTGCCGCTTTTTAGATTTTGTTGCTGAGCCGCTGATTCTGTTTCAGTTGCTTCATGATGCTCAGAGGAAGCCGTATTGGATAATTCAACTTCTTCAGTGGTAGTTTGAATGTCTTGCTCAGGTGCTGTTGCAGGGTCACAACCGATCAGCACCAAAACACCACTAAAAATGGCAAAAGGGAGAAGGGCATTCTGCACTAGCTTTTTCATTCAATCATCACTATGTGTTAAGTCTATGCTTTGAATATAGGGGCAGAATGTGGATTAAAAATAGATTGTTGCAAAGCAATAACAAAATAATCGCTTGAACAAAAAAAAAGAGGGCATTTGCCCTCTTTTGATGTTTTGGTGGGTTTAACCCGCAATGATTTTGATAATGGCGTGGCTGACGGCATTCATTAAAATGTAGTCGCCATTCACTTTAATCCATTGTTGGTTTTTGCCTGGTTTAGATAATTTTTTGTATTTGGTGTGGTCTACTTTGTAGCTATGACCACGGTATTCAGAAGGTACTTTTTGTCCAGAACGCCAATCATGTGAAGGATTTACGGCTTTTTTCTTGTTCTGGCTTTGGTTTTTTACCGGTGTGTTTTGTTTAGTGTGTTGTTGAGCTTTCGTATTTTGGTTATGCGTAGGTACATGTTGTTGGCTATTTTGCGGTGCAGCCATTGCTGGAGCAGCAACAAGTGCTGTCGAAATAGATAAAACGATAGCTTTCATTAATGTATTCATAAGTTCACCTGTTTACTGCTGGATGTGAATTGATAAGACTCATCATAATGAGTATTTACAGGGAAGCTTTGAACAATGTGTATGTGAAATATTAAAATAATGGATAAAATGTGTAAATTATCAATATATGATAATTTAAAATGATCAATCTCAGTTAAAATCACAATAACCTTAACTGAGAGACTGAGACATTATCGAATTATTTGGCTAATTCAGCATTAATGGCATCGACAATACGAGCATCATCTGCCTTGATGTCAGGTGCAAATCGAGCCACAACGTCGCCTTGTTTATTCACGAGGAATTTTTCAAAATTCCATAAAACTTCAGGCTTAGGATTTGGAGTTAAACCGTATTCAACTAAATCATCCCACCATGGGCCTTCACCAATGCGTTCAGGGATGGCTTGGGTTAAGGTTTGATAAAGTGGGTGTTTATCCGCGCCTGCCACAGAAATTTTTGCAAAAAGTGGGAAATCAACCTTGTAGTTGATTGAGCAAAATTCTTGAATTTCAGCTTCAGAACCAGGTTCTTGTTCTAAAAAGTTATTGGCAGGAAAACCTAAGACTTCAAAACCTTGTGATTTCTTCTCTGTATAGAGTTTTTCTAGGCCTTCATATTGCGGTGTTAGCCCACATTTAGAGGCCACATTGACCAATAATAAAACCTTGCCTTGGTATTGATTGAGTGTGGTGTCATCACCTTGGATGGTTTTTACCGGGATATCGTAAACTGAAGCTGACATATTCGTTCCTAATTGAAGTTGTGCCTTTCATCCTTGTTTTAAAGGGAAATCTGGTGAACAGCAAGCTTTTATCGATAGGATTTTCGCATAATTTTTGTAGTAGTTTGCAGAATTCGAGCTGAGGCTTGCTTGAGTGCTTGGCATTTAACTAGTGGCACGGTGTTGGTTTGGGGTTTTTCCTGTATAGCGTTTAAAAAACTCAATAAAGCTTGAGCTGTGTTGATAGCCCAATTCATAGCTGAGAGCTTTAATAGACTGACCAGCACGGAGTTGTTGAATGGCATAAATAATTTTTGCACGGTTTCGCCATTCAGAAAGACTCATTTGCAGTTCGTTCTGACTCAGCCGCAGTAACTGACGCCCACTCAAACCGACATTGGATAAGCATCGTTGTAGGCTCAAACTAAAATGATCTACATCTGCAAGCTGCGCCAAGATCGGCTTTAACACCGCATCATGGCTTTGCGGTAAATAATGTTGATGTTTGGGTGCAGTTTTTAACTGGTCGAATAAGACCTGTAGTAGGTATCGATAGGGTGGTGTGGTATGTTGCTCTGTAGGAAAGGCCAAAATTTCTTGCACCAACAAACGAAAGAAAGGCTGGATGCTAAATACTTCCGTCTGCTTGGGGAAATTTATGCAGAGATCAGGTGCCAGTCGGATTGCCACATAATGAATAGGTTGCTCATCAATCGCGACTGAGCAATGTTCTGTATGTGGGGGAATCCACACCCCATAACTGGCAGGTGAGAGATGGTGTTGCCCTTGTATCTCATATTCGAAAATACCATCGAGACAAAAATTAAAATCACCCCAAAGACAACTGTGCGGATAGACCGTATCTAATGTGGTGTAGTGCGCTTCAAAAAGCTCGATTTGTTGTTCAATCGGTGCTGATGTCATATATGCCTAGGTGTCGATGTCTGAACTACAATATAAATGTCTGAAATCATGTATTTCAATTAAAACAGACATCACTCAAAATACCTAGACCAATCTTTGCACGATATATTGAGGAGTCAGACATGTTGCTTCAAGCGCGTTGGGCGAAATTTGCAATTTGTTTGCCTCTGATCGCAGTATTTATATGGTCGTTAAATATTACCGTCACCCGCTATGTAACTGATTATATTTCACCAGTCAGTATCAGTTTTTATCGATGGTTTATTGCATTTTTGATCCTAACCCCCTTTATGCTCAAAACCGTTTGGCAGCAAAGACAGCTTATCGGGCAGCATTGGCAGCAATTGGCTGTGCTGAGTGCTTTTGGCATGGTGTTATATCAAGGCTTGGGCTATACCGCTGCGCATTATACGACGGCGACCAATATGGGCATCATCAATGCCTTTATCCCTGTTTTTACGATTGCCGTTGCATTTTTCATACTGAAAGATGTGCCTAATCGCTATGCCATCTTGGGCTGTGCGATTTCATTTACGGGGCTATTGTTTGTCATTGCGCAAGGAGATTTCAGTCAATTACTGAATATGGGCGGACATTTCGGCGATATCCTCATGATCTTCGCAGTGTTCTTTTATGCCTTTTATGGGGTGTTTTTAAAAAAATGGCAATTGAAACTTCCGCTACTGTTGAGCTTATATGTACAAATTTTCTTTGCCGTTTTATATCACTTGCCATTCGTATTGTATTTAGGCATAGACGCGATTAATCCTGCCAATGCGCCAAGTGTATTTTATGCGGCAATTTTTCCATCACTGATTGCACCGTTGGTATGGATGTTGGCTGTACAACATCTCGGCCCGAATCGCACCAGTATTTTTATGAATTTGATGCCGGTATTTACCGCGATCGTTGCCTATTTCTGGTTGGCTGAGCAGTGGATGTTTTATCATAGTGTCGGCACAGTGATGGCGATTACTGGGGTGATCTTGGCGCAGCGTAAGTAAATCCAGTAAAAAGTTGAAAATTTACGAGAAGTGTTGATTAAAAAATAAGCAAACAAGCTTATTTTTTTTATAGGGCAAATCTTTTGAAAATGGATTTTTGAGTGTAAAACTGAATTAAAAAAACAAATGCTCGTCTTAAAAATCAATCAAAAATAGATACATATTTTGACTAAGTGGTTATAAAATCACAAATAAAGTGCTTATCAGTAGTTTTATTTATATAAAAAATCTATTTGTTAAATTTAAAAAAATATTACATAATACTTTCATCGTAAATGAGGAAGTAATTCTTAATAATTACTTGATATTTACCCAGAGATTGCAAGACCCTCTGGATGTGATTTTATACACATCCTTTTTTATGCTCAGCCATCCCTATATGGCTGAGCTTTTTTTTGTTTGTATTTTCTAAAAGGCAGGTATAGACAGGCATCCGAGCTTATGCGCGGATGATTTCACCTGTTTCAGCATCAATAATTTTGCTTGGTTCTTGGCTTAGGCCGAGATCACCATTTAAGTAATTGAGTTCATTGGCAAAATACTGATTGGCTTCTTGTAAGGACCGTGCAGGGGTTAATCCTGCAGGATTGGCACTGGTAGACACAATAAAACCATTAAAAGCTTGGCATAAAGCCACACATAAAGAGTGGGTGGTCACACGGACTGCGACTTTTGGATGATTGCCTTTAATCCATGTTGGAATATGGTCGCCAGCTGGTAATAACCATGTGGTTGCACGTTCATTGGGTTTACGGTTGGTCCACGTCGCAATGACTTGCTGACGCATATCTTCTGTTAAGCCTTGGAGCAGGTGTTCAACTTGAGCGACATTGGCAGCCAATAAAATCACGCCTTTTTCAATGGGACGTTGTTTTAAGCGCAAAATTTCGAGAAAGGCTTGCTCATTGTAGGGATCACAGCCCAATCCCCAAACAGCCTCTGTAGGATATGCGAGAACCTGACCTTTTTTAAGACAGGAAGCTGCTTCTGCAACAGAGGTGGTAATCATTTCTATAGACCTTATCTGATTCGACAAAGGACTATTGTGAACCTAATTTACCCATTCTACAACGTAAGTAGTGTCCGGCTTGTTGTGTGGCATAGCCCATTAACTCTAATTCCATCAGTTGACTGGTCAATGTCGCGGTATCAATTTTGAGTTGAATGGACAATTGATCAAGGCTTTGGCCGACCCAATCGAGTTGCCGATACAGCGCAATTAAATGTTCTGGGATGGGGTCGGGTGGTGGAGTGTCCGGTGTTGCTGTTTCGGGTGTCGCTATTTCGGTGGTTGTTAAGGTTTCGGCAGCTTGTGATTGCCACTGTGTTGCCAATGCTAAGTCTTCAATGACCTGTTGTGGATGATCAATCAAAATTGCACCTTCGCGTATGAGTTGATGGCAACCTTGATGCGACTCACTATAAATATGGCCTGGGATGGCAAAAATAGATTTGCCTTGTTCGGCAGCGCGTTGAGCTGTGATCAGTGAACCACTTTTTAATGCCGCTTCCGCCACGATGACACCAAGGCTGAGCCCACTGACGATACGATTTCGATGTGGAAAATGGTGTTGCAGGGGTGGAGTGTGTGGAAGAAACTCACTGATTACGGTCCCACCATGTTGGATGATCTCTTGTCTTAAACGCTGATGTGCGGTCGGATAAGTTTGATCTAAACCTGTGCCCATCACGGCAATGGTTCTGTGGTGTTGTATGGCAGCGCGATGTGCCGCTTCATCAATTCCTTGTGCTAAACCGCTATTGATGTAGAACCCTTGCTCACTTAGATAATAAGCAAAATCATAAGCAATTTGCCGACCTTGGGGACTAGGTTTGCGGCTACCAACAATCGCAATTTGGGGTTGCATCAAGGCTTGGGCATTACCTTGCCCAAATAGAATGGGCGGCTTGTCGCTATAAGGTAAAAGCTGTTGAGGATAGTTCAGGTCTTCAGGAATCAGTACAAAGTCACTGTATTGTTGAATATCCTTGAGACATTTTTCAAAGCTAAGCTGTCCACTTGGACTATGAAATTCTTCAAAGCGCTGTAAATGATTTTTATGCAGTCCTAATTTTTGCCAAGTGGTGATTTGATCAGGCTTAAGGGCGTGGTGTAGGACAGGATAGTGCTGCTGAATTTTATAGAAACTACGAAGTGAGTGTTGCACCACAAACCACAGGCGAATGTAATCTAAATGCAAGTCAGTTAATGAGTTGAGCATAATGAGACCTTTGAAAATGTCTTCTTTTTATGGTTTAAAATGATCAGTGATATCGTTGTTGGATAATAAAAAATGAGGCTGAAATACAGCCTCATTTTTATGGATTTGGTCTTAGTCATCCATCAGTGGTGGCTGAATCGTTGCACCCACTTTGATTGGTAATTCGCTTTCAAGTACATAAGCATAGCTTAAGTTATCAAATGTTTTGAATACCATGATGTTGCCAATACGTTGTCCTGGAAGTTGAACACGTTCTTTGGTTTTCGGATCAGTCACGATTTCACCTTTTTGGTTCACGCTAAAGACTTGACCAGATTGAACGCCTTGCAAGCTACCACGGTCGATCGTCACCACACTGTGAACCGCTGCAGTACCAATCGAGCCCATGACACGAACAATACTACCGCCAGCAGTGACATTTTCTGCATTGGTTGGATAGAACAGCGTTGGCAGCATTGGGTCATATTCAGGAAGAACACGATCGCCACGACGAACTTCGGCATTATAAGTATCGGTCAGTTCTAAAGTGGTAATGTCATTTTCACCACGAACGGCAACACCTGAAGCGACTTGAGTCAGTTCTAAACCTGCGTTGTATTTTTTGCCGTTTGCATCGGTAAAGATGTACGGTTCGCCTTCACGGTAAACAGCATATCGTTGACCGACTTGCATGCCTTGGCCGCGTGCATAAACTGTTTGGCCTTTGGCAGCTAATACACGTTGATCAGCTGTACCTAAAATGTAAGGTGTGCCTTCCACAGAATCAGCTGCAACAATCATGCTGCGCTCAAGCCATTGCTTAATATATTCCAATGGAATAACCGGAATCGCACTATTTAGGGATTCAACACGAACTTGTGGTTGAAGTTTAGTGCCACCTGTATAGCGACGAATGATACCTTCACAGCCATCACCTTCATCTTTACCGATGATTGGGCGGCCATTGTAGGTACACATTAATAGGCGGTCACCTGGGAAAATCCAATGCGGATTTTTCACGTGTTTATTGCTCGCCCAGATTTCAGGCCAGCGCACAGGATTTTTTAAGAAACGCTTGGAAATATCCCACAACGTATCGCCTTTTTTCACCACATAAACTTGAGGCGCACCTGCCTTCAATGACGGTGGATTGACGTTACGAGCAGGGGCAGCTTCTGCAACACTGACCATTCCCATCCCCACACTTACACAGACTGTAAGTGCCAATAATTGTTTTTTAAACCCCAAGGCACTAAAAGTTGGCATGCCCTTCAAAACCTTTTTCATTATCATAATTCCTAAAATTATGTATGTAACTGCGTTATAATAACGATATTACACACAATTTTTTGATGAAGCATTCCTTCATTTTGTTTTTTGATCAATGGCATAAGTGAGGACGTCGTATGGCCTTATTACCTATTTTAAGTTTCCCCGATCCCCGTCTTCGTACCATTGCAAAACCAGTCGAAGAAGTTACTGATGAAATTCGTCAGTTAGCAGCCGACATGTTTGAAACTATGTATGAAGCACCGGGAATTGGCCTGGCAGCAACACAGGTAGATCACCATATTCAGCTGATAGTCATGGATTTATCTGAAGAAAAAGATCAACCCATGGTGTTTATTAACCCCAAAATTACGCCATTGACGCAAGAGACGCAGCCCTATGAAGAAGGCTGTTTATCAGTGCCTCAAATATACGATAAAGTTGAGCGCCCGTCACGTGTAAAAATTCAGGCAATTAACCTTGAAGGTCAATCATTTGAAGTGGAAGCGGACGGACTTCTCGCAGTTTGTATCCAACATGAAATGGATCACTTAAATGGTAAGTTGTTCGTCGACTATCTATCGCCTTTGAAACGTCAACGTGCACGTGACAAAGTGGAAAAATTGGTTCGCCAACGTCAAAAAGATAAAGTCGCAGTTAAACGTTAATTGATCGCGGTTAAAAAATACCTGAGAGAAGCCCAATTTCGATTGGGCTTTGTTATACTTGGGTCAGACAAATGTTAGGGTTTGCCTGTATTGTTTCGTAGTGGAGTGCTGCTGTCCTTTGCAGCCGTTTTTTTGCAGATTGCTGTTTTTTTACAGCCATTGTTGCCCAAGCAATATCAAGTTGCTCCGGTCTGCGAAACCATTACGCGTGCACTTTTACTTCCCAATGTTCATGCTGAACATACCGCAAATTCACACCATTCATCTTCCGCTCATGTAGAGCAAGTTCAAGTCGATCATACTGCCCATGAACATGATGCCAGTCATCAATGTCAGTATTGTACGGTCTATGGCAATTTGGTTTTGCCCCCTGAACTTGATGTGAAAGAAGTGCTTGATCGAATTCAAGTTCGTTTAATTGCTTTTCAAAAAGCTTTCAAGCATGTCTGGTTTGTTCTTCAACAACTCTTTTTACTTCCGCAAGGTCGAGCCCCGCCACTCGCTGCATAAATCCGACGTTTTTTAAACTTGGGTCTTTGAGGACTCAGGTACGCCTTTATTTATGTATTTTGTGAGATAAACATGGCTCAGCCTAAATTTTTTCTACAGCCTCTTGCGGCTGCAATTTGTATTGCCTGCTATTCAACTACGGTGATGGCTGACGAGATGTCCGTAGAGATGACGGAAACCAATGCCGTACAGACTTTGGCACCGATTGTGGTGACATCACATCAGGGGAATGATGCCAATGGCCTGATTGTTCGTGCCAATCCCAAACAGCCGATTCAACCGATACCTGCCAGTGATGGGGCCGATTATTTAAAAAGTATTGTAGGTTTTAGTGCTATTAAAAATGGGGGAACCAATGCAGATCCAACCTTCCGTGGCATGTTTGGTTCACGCATTAAAATTTTGACCGATGGCACAGAAAATCTCGGGGCGTGTCCGAGTCGTATGGATGCACCAACGTCTTATATTTCCCCTGAAAGTTATGACCGAATTTCAGTGATTAAAGGACCTCAAACGGTTCAATATGCCAATACAGGTTCTGCTGCAACAGTCTTGTTTGAACGCAAACCTGAACAGTTCGATGCTGATAAAAACTACCGTGGTCAAGCCAGTGTGATGATCGGTTCTTATGGTCGTTTAGATCATAATATCGAGGCGGCCGTAGGGGATGAATACAAATATGTCCGTCTAAATGCCAGTCGTTCTGTTGCAGATAGTTACCAAGACGGAGATGGTAATACTGTGCCGTCAGACTGGGAGCGTTGGAATACAGATTTGGCTCTCGGTTGGACGCCAAACGAAGATACATGGGTAGAACTTACCGGAGGTAAAGCCGATGGTGAGGCGGTATACGCAGGCCGTTCAATGGATGGTTCGCAATTTGCCCGTGAAAGCTTAGGCCTTCGTGTCGAGAAAAAGAATGTCACAGAGGTGATTAAAAAAATCGAAGCACAGGTCAACTATAGTTTTAATGATCATGTCATGGATAACTTCAGCTTACGTGAGTTTCAACCAAGTGGCATGATGAATATGCCAATGGCATCGAATGTTGCTCGCAGAACATTAAATGCACGTATGGCTGTGACATATGAATGGGATAAGATTGACTTTGTCACAGGCATTGACACACAGAAAAATGAACATAGCATTCGCAAAGGGATGCGCAATAGCTATAAAGACAAAGCACGTGAAACCGATATGAAGTTTCAGTCATATGGCGGTTTTGGAGAAGTCAGTTATCAATTGAGTGACAACAATAAGTTGGTTTCGGGACTTCGTCTCGATCAAGTGCAAGTGAAAGATGAGCGTGCCGCTTCGAAAGCGAGTGGCTATAACACGGAGCTGAATGAAACTTTGCCAAGTGCTTTTATTCGTTTTGAAAATAAGCACCCTGAACATGACAATGGTAAAACCTATATCGGTCTAGGCTATGTAGAGCGCATGCCAGATTATTGGGAATTATTCAGCCCAAGATCAGGAAATGGTCATAACAATACATTCAATCATATTGATACAGAAAAAACGCTTCAGTTAGATATGGGTTATCAACATGAACATGGCGCTTTGAATTCCTGGGTATCGGCTTATGCAGGTTTAGTGAGAGATTATATTTTAACAAGTTATAAGTCTGGATCAGGAATGATGAAGGGTATGGAAGCACATAGCCGAAATGTGGATGCCACCATTGCGGGAGCTGAAGCAGGGATTGGCTATCAATTTAGCGATCATATTCAAGCCGATGTCAGCGCAATGTATGCGTGGGGTAAAAACACCACAGATGGCAAGCCATTACCACAAATCTCACCGTTAGAAGCACGTATCAACTTACGTTATATCCAAGATAATTATACTTTGGGAGCATTCTGGCGTGTGGTTGATGGGCAAAATCGTATCAGTGCGCACCAAGGCAATATCGTGGGTTATGACCTGAAAGAAAGTGCAGGATTTGGCACACTGTCTTTAAATGGTACTTATCATATTAATGAGGGTGTAGATGTATCTGTGGGTGTGGATAATCTCCTGAATAAAACTTATACCGAACATCTAAATAAACTGGGTGATGCAGGGACAGGTTTAGCGACTGATCAACAGTTTAATAATATCGGTCGCAATTATTGGGCACGTATTTCGATGAAATTCTAAGCCCTGACATTTGTCATCCAAAAAGCAGAGCGATCGCTCTGCTTTTTTTATTGGTGCATACTGGCTAGTTGTTTGGCCTTACTTTGATACAGTGCTAAACCGAGTTTTTGAATCGCACGGCCTTTTTGCTGTAATTTTTGATTTAAACTTGGGACATGCTTAGCGCCTGAATACAGGACAAGATTTCTAGCCAATAAATAATAGGCAAACCATGCGGCGGATTGTGGTTTGAGCCCTAATTTATGCATGCGTTTTTTGCCAATAAAAAATTGTGTCAGCTCCAGATGTTGTCGATAAGCCAGTTTTTGCTGAAATGGTCGGAGGTATTTGTATTGTCTTTCAAAAGGTTCTTTAGAGAGACTGGCGCCGAGAGCCATACTGCTTGCATCAGATTGAGGGTGTACAAATTGCATCCAATACAGCAGTTTCCAACCATCTGATTCTTTTTCAATTAACCATTTTTCATCAATACCCATTAACCACCCCACATAACGCCAAAAATGTAAAAAGCTTTCAGTTTCTTGTTTTGATGGAAAAATTCCTAAAGCGCGAATGCCCAAAAGTACCACACTGCTAAAGGCAAGATTGGTCATCGCCAAGTCAAATTGATTCATCGGCGCCCCCCACGTTGCAAAATCCCAGTCTTTGCCTTTTTGGAGTTGATGCCGTACCAAAGCATGAATAAAACGCACATAAATCGTCGATGTAAATCCCGCATGCAAACGTTCGAGTCCGCATTCTTCAGTGATATCTACCCACCATTTAGTGGTTTCAGCCAGACGTGTACCGGCTTGTTTATTTAAAGCACCGGTCAGCATGAGCGGTTGATTGAAACCGGGGAAGAGATAACCGACCATGAGTGAAAGGTCTCGCAAAATAAAGCCATTGTTAATCCCCAGGCGATGAGTGAATTCAATGGCCTGCTGTATTTTTTCTGGTTCTAACCACGGCGGTATTTGTTCAACATGCTTAAAAAAATGCTCGAGTTCAGGAATAGGAAAGGGAAGCTGCTCGACACCTTTAAATAAAGCGATTTCAAAATATTCACGATGCTGTTTAGGGTTCAGCATCATCCACGTGAGCACTTTTTCCATCTGTGGATCACCACATTGCAGGGCTTTATTGAGGGCAAGATATTGAGGGTAATTCGGCTGTGCAGCTTGACCCGTCAAATGAGACAGCAGAAAACTCAGCAGATTAGATTGCTGCGTGGCCTGAAATGAAGACAGCCGGGTATTGAAGTGGGTGGTCATGTTTTGATCTTCAATGTTATTGTTGCATACCACACTAATATGAATATTTATTCGCATTCAATTCGCATAACACTATCGCATTGGAGAGCAATAGAATGAGAAAAAGACCACAACAACAACGCGCGAAAATGATCGTGGAAAGCATTTTGCAAGCTGCGCAGTTGTGTATTGCAGAACAAGGTTTACTGGAGCTGACGACGCCCAAAATTTCGGAAAAATCTGGCGTGAGCGTTGGGTCAATTTATCAATATTTTGAAAATAAAGAACAAATCGTAGAAGAATTACTGCTCAGAAAATCAGAACAATTGGGGTTAGCACTAAAAAATATAGTCGTGGAGCAAGAGCTGCACAGTATTTATGAGGTGATCCCACTTTGTATTCAATTTGGCTTTGATATGTTGAAAGCTGATCGCGGCTTCTTCATTGAAATCTTGAAACATTGGCATCAATACAGTCAATCAGATGCCTCTCAGGTTTTGGAAAAGCATTTTTTTGAAGTCGGGATGTATTTATTTAATCGCTACTATTCGCATTGGAACTTTGAGGCGCTGAAACATCGCTCTTTTGTGATCATTAATAGTACCTTATTTACCATGATGCGCTATGTGAGCAATAATAGTTTTTTAATCACAGAACAACAGCTTAAAGTTGAATTGTCAAAGATGATTTTGGCGTATTTAGATAGTGAATAACACTGAAAAAAATAAATTTGTCTATTAAAGAATCTATTTAATTCAGATCCAAGATATGTGAAGATAGATCAATAATAAATCAATAACTTAAGATAACCCGAATCCCGCTTAAGCCAATGATTCCATAATTTGAATTGTTGGTTTATTTTGATGATTAAGTTGATATGCACATAACGATGCGTAAATCCCACTCAGAAATCCATGAATACTACGAGCTTT
>NZ_VPDC01000016.1:0-95895 GCF_013417875.1 Acinetobacter sp. YH12219 | reverse complement strand
AGAATTATCCAAGTGAACTTATTCGAAAGGAAGTATTTGAAATCGCTATTCTCACCAGACAAGAGGGTGATAAAACAAGAGGAACCTCAATTGAGGTTCCTCTTGTGATTTTTGTGGGACAGCAGTGATGTGAGCATGCCTTTTAAAGACCAGTGAATTATTTAATAATAACCAATTGTCCAAGTTGTGCATCTAGGTGTATTTTAGTTTGTTCGGGATGATTCAAAAAATACACCGCCAAAATAGGTTCAAGTTCAACCCGTATTTTTCGTGCTAAATGCCGTGCGCCATACCGAATATCATGATTCTGATAAAAATGTGCTTTGGCTGCATCTGTGAGTTTGATGCTGCGTTTTTGATGCTGTAGGCGTTGATTAAGTTTTTCCAGCTCAATTTCGACCAAACGAGGTAAAGCATCATCTTGAACGGGTTGATATTGTAGTACACGGTCAATACGGTTAATAAATTCAGGGTCGAATTTACGTTGCATAACTTTTTCAATGATGCTGCTGACCGGCACGCGCTTGAGACAAACCTTTTGTATTTTTTCGGGCAAAAAATTTAACTTATCTAGATATTGCTGTGCCGCTTGTGCACCGACATTGCTGGTCATAAAGATCATACAATTACGAAAGTCGATGGTTTTTGTACCTGAGGTTAGGGTTAATTTTCCGCTATCTAGCACATTCATTAAGCCGCGAAGCACTTCGGTTGACGCTTTTTCCAGTTCATCAAAAAGCACGATGCCCGGACGGGTATGACTACCTGCAATGGCAACTTCATCAAATAAACTATGGCCTTCTTTAGAACCGACATAGCCCGGAGGCGCACCAGTAATGGCAGCCGCATAATGTTCCTGTGCGAGCGTGTTCATATCAATACGGCAAAAGGCATCAGGTCGGCCATAAATCACTTCACTGATTAAACGCACAGTTTCGGTTTTACCAACACCTGTCGGTCCAAGCATTAAGGTTACGGAGAGCGGTCGTTCAGGACTGGAAAAATCAGCCTTGACCACATGCAGCATTTTTTCAATTTCGTCTAATGCTGCTTCTTGTCCAATGATCCGTTGCTTTAAGCGTTGCATAACGTCATGCGGTTCAAAATGAAAACGCGGCTTACCCATCAAACGGTTTTTTTCAGCAGTGCTCTGCGTCGAAGTTGTCGGGTGTACGACATGGATGGCGGGATTGGCGTTCGTCATGCATCATGTTCCTAAAGCGGGATGTTTTGAGCATAGCAAATTTAGAATTTTGCATTAATAGCTTTTAGCAATCAGATCATTGCTATGAGCAACAATAAATTTGCGGGATTGCTTGAAAATGCAGGTAAAAGCATCACATCATGTCAAAGAGCAATATCGAAGATGGAACAAGGCAAAAGTGAACGAAAACGCACGCGAACATATTGAAAAAATTCTTGCCAATATGACGACTCTACCCGGTGTTTACCGCATGCTGGGTAAAGACGGTGAGTTGCTGTATGTGGGTAAAGCAAAGAATTTAAAAAATCGTGTGTCGAGTTATTTTCTCAAAACCATTGAGCATCCCAAGACGCAAGCCTTGGTCGCCCGTATTTATGATATTGAAAGTTTGGTGGTGCGTTCTGAAACGGAAGCCTTATTGCTCGAACAAAACCTGATTAAGCTGCATCGTCCACCGTATAACATCATGCTGCGTGATGATAAGTCTTATGTTTATATCTTTATTTCAGCCGATAAACCCTATCCACGAATTGCCGCAGGGCGAGGCAAAGCGAAGCATCAGGCCGGTAAGTTTTTCGGGCCTTATCCGAGTGCTTATAACGCGCGTGACACTTTGGTGGTGCTGCAAAAACTGTTTAATGTGCGTCAGTGTGAAAATAGCTATTTTTCGCAGCGCAAACGACCATGCTTGCAATACCAAATTAAACGCTGTTCCGCGCCTTGTGTGGGTTTGATCTCACCCGAAGATTACAAAGAAGATGTCAATAACTCGATTCGGTTTTTACAAGGCGACACTAAAGAGCTTAATCAAGAGCTGATTGGGAAAATGGAAGCTGCGGCCAAAGCACTCGAGTTTGAAAAGGCGGTGTTTTATCGTGATCGTATGGCACTGCTGCGTGATGTACAAACCCAGCAAGCGATTTATAAAGTCAAAGGTGAGGCCGATATCATTGCCATTGCTTATCAAGCCGGTGTGACCTGTGTGCAGATTATGCATGTGCGCAATGGTAAAATGCTCGGCGGAAAGAGTTATTTTCCTGACATGTTGGGCGATGATTTGGGGCAAATGCTCTCAGATTTTATTGCCAATTTTTACTTTCAGGTGGCAGACGAAATCCCTGCGGAACTCATCATTAATGTCGATATTCCAGATCGTAAAGACATGGAAGATGCGTTGTACCAACACTTTGAAAAGCGGATTCAAATCAAACATAAAGTGCGTGAAACCCGTGCAGAGTGGCAAGAATTGGCACAGATGAATGTACAACATGCGATTAAAGGTAAATTGGCTGATCATTTTGAATTGAATGAGCGCTTTCATCAGTTAGAGCAAGTCGTTGGGCGGCCGATTGACAGTATTGAGTGTTTTGATATTTCTCATACCATGGGGGAGGCAACCATCGCGTCTTGTGTGGTCTTTGATGCGGGCGGCGCAAGAAAGCGTGACTATCGCCAATTTTCCATCAATGATATTACCGAAGGCGATGATTATGCTGCCATGCGTCAAGCGCTGACCCGCCGCTATAAAAAGCATATGCTGCCCGATTTGCTATTAATTGACGGGGGTAAAGGTCAATTACACATGGCGATGGAAGTCATGCAAGAACTTGAGCTCGATGCCTTTATGGTCGGGGTGTCCAAAGGTGAGGGGCGTAAACCGGGTCTGGAAACCTTGCACTTTACCGATGGTGAAAAAATCCAATTGCCCGAAGACCATAAAGCCCTGCATTTGATTCAACAGGTTCGTGATGAAGCCCACCGCTTTGCTATTACTAAACATCGAGCGAAACGAGATAAAAAGCGTGGCTCATCGGTACTTGAAGTGATTCCGGGCTTAGGGCCAAAACGTCGTCGGGATCTGTTGACCCATTTTGGTGGCATTCAGGGGGTACTCAAAGCTTCGGAAAATGATTTAAAACTTGTACCGGGATTAGGCGATGTGATGGCGCGCACCATTTATAAAATCCTGCATGAATAGCGCGAACTAAGCCCAATCGATGACGCGTCAATCCTGAATTTGCCAAAATGCTCATTGACGCATGAGTCACAGATCATTCACATCATTTAATTTTTATACAATGATATAAAAATCAAAAATATGATCAGGGATGATGATGTCACTCGCACAGTTGTATCAACATATTGAACACAATGAATGGGTTGAGATTCCAGAAGGATGGTTGCAAGGACGTACGATCTATGGCGGCTTAGTGGCTGGCATGATGATGCTCAAAGCCGTTGCCACCATTGCAGATCCGCAGCGACGTTTACTCAGTTGTAATGTGACCTTTGTTGGGCCAGTACAATTGGCGCCCGTGCGTTTAAGTGCTGAAATTTTAAGACAGGGCAAATCCGTCACCACCATCGAAGTTCGACTTTGGCAAGATGATGCCGTACAAAGCATTTTATTGGCGAGCTTTGGTGTTCCACGTGAATCAAGCATTGCCGTCAATCAGGAGCGTCAAGCACCCGATTTTCCTGAAGTGAGCAGCTTAAAGATTGCCGAACATCATCCACTTGCACCACAGTGCTTTCAGCAAATGGATTTGGCCTGGGTAGATGGGCAGTATCCGTGTACTGCAAGCAAAAAGCCTGACTTTAGTGGTTGGATGCGTTTTAACCCAGAACGTCATGATAACCGTAAGATGACAGTAGCCGATTTACTGGTCTCGATGGATATGTGGCCGCCCGGCGTGCTGCCTATGTACAAAACCATGGCGCCTGCGAGTTCTTTAACATGGACATTGACCTATGTGCATCCCTTGCAATCAAGCTTGCGTAATTGGTTTAAATATAAAGTATTTACCGACTATGCCGCGGATGGCTACGCCACGGAATATGCTCATTTATGGGATGAAAATAACCAGTTGATAGCGATTGCGCGACAGACTGTTACGGTGTTTGCCTAGTGACACTGAGGGGCATTTCGTATAAAGTGAGTGCAACTAACGATGGATAAATCCTCAAATTATTTTGCATTTTCATCGTGCATGAGGGGAAAACTGGGGTGTCTATGACAACAGGTCGAATCCTGAATATTCCTAATATTTTAACATTGGCACGAATTGCTTTAATTCCTGTGTTTTTGTTGGTGGCGTACTGGCCACCTGCAATGGGCGTGGGTGAGCATGCTGCAAGCATGTCACGTCATATATTGCTGACCGCTATTTTTGTGATCGCAGCTGTCACTGACTGGTTTGATGGCTACCTTGCGAGAAGTTTAAATCAGACTTCAGCATTTGGACGTTTTCTCGATCCTGTAGCAGATAAGCTGATGGTCGCAACTGCGTTGATCGTCTTGGTGCAATGGCAACCGACCATTTCGATGGCCTTTGCAGCGATTGTGATTATTTCACGTGAAATTACAGTGTCTGCGCTACGTGAATGGATGGCTGAATTAGGCGCACGTACCAGTGTTGCGGTTTCAACCGTTGGTAAATATAAAACAGCATTTCAGATGATTGCGATCTCAGTATTTTTGCTGAATTGGCAACCCCTTGAAATGTTGGCGTATGGATTGCTCTATACAGCAGTGGTTTTAACTTTATGGTCGATGTTTATATATTTGAAAGCCGCATGGCCGTATTTAAAACAGCCTTGATGAAAAAATGTAGATTATTAAAAGCTCCGTTATCGGGGCTTTTTTATTGCCTAGCTTTTAGAAAAAATTGAGGGTTTGTCTAGTTTGAACAACGCTTCATTTGAATAGAGCTTGAAGTTAAATGTGAGACGTTAGCGCAAATTTTGGATAAAAAAATTCCCAGATTTTGGGGGAAATCTGGGAAGGAAAATCGGGGTTACTTATCGCTATTATGGAAGATGTTTCCATCTCCTTGATTGCTAGTATAGGAAAGCAGACTTAGAAATACATGGAGTTTCTTGTAGTGTAATGTTGTGTTTTATTGAGAAATGTATCACAAATTTACATTAAGAATTTTTGATACAAATTGGTCGATAACTTTGGTAGGTTTTGTTTGGATTTAAACGATAAAAATCGATATATGTAATGGAAAAAATACAATTAACATTATTTAAATAATAAATTCATTTATTTAAGTTTAAATAAAATTGATCAATGGATAAAAGATATTCCAGCAATGATGAAGATCATTTCCCAATGAAAGCTTACACAGACGTCATCTTTGTTTTGTGAAAATAACAGTGCTTCTAAATTTATAAAAGGAGCCCCTTTGGACTCTTTTATGACATTTGAGACTACGCGCTTCGCTTGTCTTGCATCATTTGTAGAGTAGTAAAAAAGAATCCCCAAACTTGGAGATTCTTTTCAATTAAAGCCCACGCGCAGCATAGCTGCTTGTCTTGCGGCGTGGCGGAGTATAAAAAAAGGAGCCCCTTTGGACTCCTTCATGACATTTGAAACTACGCGCTTCGCTTGTCTTGCGTAAAACTTAAAGCAATGCTTTAAGTTTTACTCAGGCTTTAGGCCTTCGGCTTTTTCTAAAGATTCATCATTGCTGAAGAATTTTTCACGTTGCTCTTCAAGGAACTTTTTCGCGTCAGCTTCAAACACGTTTAAACGTTTTTCATTGATCAACGTGGTTTGGTGTTTTAGCCATTCTTGCCAAGCTTGTTTAGATATCGTATCAAACAATTCTTGTCCCTTTGCACCCGGGAATGGTGCAAAGTCTAAACCTTCCATTTCAGCCTGATATTTACGGCAAAAAACTTGTCGAGACATATCAATACTCCATTTAACTTGAAAAAGTTATGCGTAAAGTTTTTCTAAACGTGCGTGCGCGCGTTCAATTGCTGCTTCAACTTGAGCAGGTGCAGTACCACCAATGTGGTTACGTGCATTGACAGATGCTTCGAGTGTTAAAGCTTTTTTGAAGACATCGGCCTGAATCAAGTCAGAGAACTGTTGAAGTTGCTCAAGGGTTAATTCTGAAAGATCTTTGCCTTCTTGAACACCGAGAGCAACTGCTTTACCCACAATCTCATGTGCATCACGGAATGCCACGCCATTTTTAACTAGGTAGTCGGCAAGGTCAGTTGCAGTTGAGAAGCCACGCAGCGCTGCTTCACGCATGATGTCAATGTTTGGCACTAGTGCAGGGATCATGTCGGCAAATGCCATGAGTGAGCCACGAACAGTATCGATTGCATCGAATAGTGGTTCTTTATCTTCTTGGTTGTCTTTGTTGTATGCCAATGGTTGACCTTTCATCAGGGTCAATAGGCTCATCAAGTCACCATATACACGGCCAGTTTTACCACGGATCAACTCAGGAACGTCTGGGTTTTTCTTTTGCGGCATGATTGAAGAGCCAGTGCAGAAACGGTCAGGAATGTTCACAAATTTGAACTGAGCCGATGTCCAAAGAATCATTTCTTCTGACATACGTGATAAATGCATCATGATGAGTGATGCTGCAGCATTGAATTCAATACCAAAATCACGGTCAGATACAGCGTCTAAAGAGTTTTCAGCTACAGCTTCGAAACCTAGTAGTTCTGCAGTGAATGCACGGTCGATTGGGTAGGTTGTTCCAGCAAGTGCAGCAGAACCTAAAGGCATACGGTTGGTCCGTTTACGGCAGTCAATTAAACGCTCTGAGTCACGTACTAACATTTCAAACCATGCCATTAAATGGTGACCAAAAGTCACTGGCTGTGCAGTTTGTAAATGCGTGAAGCCCGGCATGATGGTATTGGTATTTTTCGCCGCTAAGCCTAGGATGCCTTTTTGTAATTTTTTCAATAATTCTAAAATCGCATCGATTTCGTCGCGAACATACAGACGGATATCGGTTGCAACTTGGTCATTACGACTACGACCGGTGTGTAGTTTTTTACCTGTAATACCGATACGTTGAGTCAAGCGTGACTCAATATTCATGTGCACATCTTCTAGGTCAATGCGCCATTCGAAGTTACCCGCTTCAATTTCTGCTTTAATAGTGTTTAAGCCATTAATAATATCGTCACGCTCTTGTTCAGTTAGAACGCCAACTTTTGCAAGCATGGTTGCATGTGCAATTGAACCTGCAATATCTTGTTTATAAAAGCGTTGGTCAAACTGTACAGATGCTGTAAATTCAGCAACAAAAGCGTCAGTAGCTTCGGAAAAACGACCGCCCCACATGCCTGAAGTTTGGGCTTGTGACGGATTTGAGGAATTAGAAGATGTGGTCATGTCGGCTCAATAAGATAAAAAGCATAGAACTGAACAAGAGTATAGCAAATTCGAACCCAGTTGCCGAAGGGCAAGTTGATCAAACTTTTAGACAAGGTTTGGGCCTATGACAATTTCTGTATTTTCAAGAAAAATGGGCCGTTGGCATTATTTGTGGGAGCTTTTTCTTGCGGGCAATATTGTGGCGTTGGTCTTGGCTTTGGCACAAGCTCAATCGTGGCAAGCCTTAAGTGTTTACAGTGTCATGCAGCATGTGTTGTTTATTAACTGGATATTATTGGCATTTGCAGCATTTTCAGAGCTTTTGCAGAGCAAGACGCGTGGTTTAAGCATGAAAATGCTCATGTTTAGCGGGTTTGTTTTATTGCAAGCTTTGGTGTTATTCACCACCTTAATTTTAAATGTTTTGATCTATTTTGGTGAAAATTTCAGTTTAGCTGGTTTGAGTGCAGATGTTTTAACTGCTAGTGTGGTTTTAAATCTGAGCTATGGGGTATTACTTGGGGCATTTTGTTTTCGATATTTATATTTAAGAGAACAGTGGGGTCGACAACATCATAGTGAATTAAACTCACGCATTCAGGCTATGCAAGCTCGGATTCATCCACATTTTTTATTTAATAGCTTAAACAATGTGATTAGCTTGATTGCGATTGACCCAGATAAAGCGGAGCAAATGCTACTGAATTTATCTCGATTGTTCCGTGCGAGTTTTCAAGAATTGAAACTGGTGAGTCTCAAAGATGAGATCGATTTGTGTCAGCGTTATTTGGCCATCGAACAAATGCGATTGGGCGATCGGCTCAATGTGGAGTGGAAACTGGCCGACATTGAACAGTACGCTCAAGTACAAATTCCACTATTAACTTTACAACCTTTATTAGAAAATAGTATTTTTCATGGAGTCGAAAAGATTTTGACAAAGAGTACGATAAATATATTGATTGAAATATTACAAAATCAAATTAATATCGTTATTACAAATCCTTATACACAGGATACAATTAAATTACGTCAGGGGAATGGTATTGCCATCGAAAATGTGAAACAGCGACTTGAGGCATATTATGGTCAGCATGTCACTTTTCAAACCTACGCAGGCGAGGGAATGTATACGACTGTGGTGCAATATCAATATAAATAGAAATCTCAGTTGACCAATAAAAATAAATGACGTTAACGAGATAAGGAGGAGAAATGGACATCCTGATCTGTGATGATGAGCCTCTAGCAGTAGAGCGATTGTCACGTTTAGTCACTCAACTTGGACATCAAGTGGTTGCGAAAGCCTCACATGGTCAACAAGCGATTGACTTGGCTCAAAGCCTCGAGCCTGATGTCATCTTACTAGATATACAAATGCCTGAAATGGATGGGCTGACTTGCGCTAAATTGTTGCGTGAATTAGACCCCATGCCCGCTATTATTTTTTGTACTGCATATGATCATCATGCACTTGATGCATTTAAGTCGAATGCAGAGGGATATTTACTAAAACCGGTTATGCAACAGGAATTGCAGCAGGTTTTAGATCATTTAACTAAATTAACCCAAGCTCAATTGAGCACGATAAAACAAAAAGAAAATATGGACGAAATTAAAATCAGCCGCCATCAAATCGCGGCAAAGACTTATCGTGGTGTAGAACTGGTCCCTGTGGAAAATATTTATTATTTTCTTGCAGATCAGAAATATGTCACTGTTCGGCATAAAAATGGCAATGTACTTATTGATGAAACGCTGAAGGATTTAGAGCATGAATTTGGTGATCGCTTTATACGTATTCATCGAAATGCCTTGGTGTCTGTGAGCTTTTTAGAAGGTTTAGAAGTCGTAAGCTCGGGGCAGTATCAGGTGCGTTGTCGAGATTTAGAAGAGCGTTTGGCGGTCAGCCGTCGACATTTACCGAATTTACGTGAGCGAATACAAAAATTATAGGGCAAGTGTCAAAGCACATTGCGAATTAAGCTTGCATTTTCAACTGAGCAAGTTAAGTTTAGAATAATAGCCCTATAGACTGTATTTTAAAATTTATGAATATCCTTAAGATCGCAACTCGACAAAGCCCGCTTGCACTTTGGCAGGCGGAACATATTCGTGCACGCTTAGAAGCACTTCATGCAAATTTGAAAGTTGAGTTGGTGACCTTTGTGACCCAAGGTGACAAGATTCTAGATACCCCTTTAGCCAAAATTGGGGGGAAAGGATTATTTGTAAAAGAGTTAGAAGCGGCGTTGTTGGATGGTCGTGCAGACTTGGCAGTTCATTCGATGAAAGATGTGCCAATGGCTTTGCCTGAAGGTTTAAGCTTGGCCGTGATTTGTGAGCGTGAAGACCCATTAGATGCTTTCGTTTCAAATACTTATAACAGTTTTGATGATTTACCCCAGGGTGCGAAGGTTGGAACGTCGAGCTTGCGCCGAAAATGCCAAATTTTAAAACAACGTCCAGACCTTGAAATTATTGATCTGCGTGGCAATGTGGGTACGCGTTTATCTAAACTCGATGCGGGTAACTATGATGCGATTATTTTGGCGAGTGCAGGGCTGAAGCGTTTGGGCTTAGCAGAGCGTATTCGTCATACTCTTGAGCCTGTTGTGAGTTTACCTGCAGTTGGACAAGGTGCATTGGGCCTAGAATGTCGTAGCCAAGATCAAGCTGTATTGGATTTAATTTTGCCCTTAATGCATGCAGAGACCAATTCTTGTGTACGTGCAGAACGTGCTTTTAATGCATATCTAGAAGGTGGCTGTCAAGTACCGATTGCAGGTTATGCAACCTTAGAAAATGGTCAGATTCATTTGGAAGGTCGAGTCGGTAGTGTTGACGGTCAAACCTTGTTGAAAGCACAGCAAGTAGGTCTTCCCGAACAGGCTGAACAGCTCGGTGTTAAATTGGCCCAAGACTTGTTAACCCAAGGTGCCGGTGAAATTTTAAAGGCACTGTATTAATACATGCTTTTTATCAATACACGTCCGACAGATCGTGCAGCGCAGCTTAGCTTGACGCTGCGCTCTGCGGGTGTTGCTGTGGCTGAGCTTCCATTACTTGAGCTCAAGCCGCGGGCATGGTCAGAAGCATTGGCAGCGTGCTACGCCCAGTTGAGTGCTGCGGATGTATTGGTTGTGGTGAGCCCCTCTGCGGTCACCTTTGGTATACAAGGTCTGCGTAAGGCAGGCATTTCACTTGAACAGCTCGAACATACTCAATGGATTGCAGTCGGTGACGCAACCGCAGCAAAGCTGGCTGATTATGGCATTCACAGTGTTGTGCCGCAGGTGGAAACCTCAGAGGGAATGCTCACCTTAAGCCATTTAGAACAATTAGAGGCCGGGGCTTGTGTAGCGTTTTGGCGCGGTGAAGGTGGTCGTCAATTTATGATGCAGCAGTTGCTAGCACGTGGCATTCAGATTCTCAATTTTGTGCTATACGAACGGCATCTACCGGAAGAGACCACTCAAAAAGTAAAAACACTCATTTCTGAACATCAGTTGTCATCTCCGTATTGTATGTTGATCACCAGTGAGGCCAGTTGGCTCAATTGGCTTGACTTGATTCAGTCGCATTTATCAGTGCTGAGTCATGCACATTTTTTAGTTTTAGGTGTAAGGTTGTTCGAGCTACTTGAGCAAAGTCGTATAACACTGAACAAAGATTTTAAAATTATTCAACTCGAAGATTTAAACGCGACACACATATTGCAGCATGTGCAAGTCGTGCAGGGAAATACATGAAGAAGTTGTTTGTCGTTGTGGTCATTGTCGCCGTACTTTGGTTGGCTAAACTCAGTTTTGACTTGTTTCAGGTCAATGCTCAACAAACCGAACTGATGCAACAACAAACTTTATTGCAACAGCGCAATGCAGGTTTGAATGATCAGGTCGTGGCTTTGAAACGCCAGTTGAATGGCACAACGACCGAGATGTCGGCTGCAACGACATCGAATGCTTCGATTGCTGCTGAGGCGACCCATAGTATTGAGCCAATGATGGTTGTGGGCCAGCAACTTGATTTGGTTGAATTTGCCATGCAGCAACAACAATTTGCTGTCGCTTTAGAAAAATTAAACCAATTAGACCAACAATTAGATCAGTTGAGCTTGGCACCTGCACTGCGTATGAGTTTGCATCAGGTGATTCAAAAAGACCGTGAGACCTTAAAGCAATATGTGACAGAGCGTCAGTTGCAATCTGATAAAGTGAAAAATACCCTGCAATCCATCGATCAATTGTTAGAAAAAGAAATATTAAAGCCATACAGTTCAAAAGAGCAGCAAAAAGGTCTTTCTTTTTGGCAAAAATGGATTCAAGTCGAATCAGTCGAACAACCGAGTCCCGTATTAATGCAGCGTAGCTTGGTATTAAAAGAAATGCAGTTACGTTTAATTTTGGCTCAGCAAGTTTTAAATCAAGGACAATATCCTCAATTTCAACAAGAAATCACTGAAATTATGCAAATTATGCAGCAATTGCCAGATGCTTCATTAAAACCGATACGCCAACGTCTAGAACAATTAAAGGACATTCCGGTTATTTCTGTACCGCTATTAAATACTCGGGCACTCATAGGATAATCGACTATGAAACATATTTTATTGGCCTATTTATTTATTAGCTTATTGGTTGTTGCCATTATTAGTTTGCTGAGTTTTGGACATGGTGCAGGCTATGTCTATTTATACTGGCGTGAATGGCAAGTTCAATCCAATATTTGGTTTTTAGCATTATTGCTGGCACTACTGAGTTTGTTCGTGCAAATGCTTTGGTATGCGGTTAAACGCTATTTAAGTCGAGAGCAGCGTAAATCTGAAACAGTCTTTAGTTTTAATAAACTGCATCCCTATGAACAATTGGCTGTCATTTGGCTTTTAAATGCTGCGCAAGATCAAAAAAACTTTATTCAGCAAGCTTTTACTGAGTCTGGATTATTAAAAGGGGTGATTGATGCGCGTTTATATTGGATTCAGCAACAATATGAAACAGCATTAAATGCATTAACTCAGACCAATCCAATGGCTTTTGAACTCGCAGAATTGCAACGGATTGAAATTTATTTATCCCAACAAGAGGGTGAAAAGGCTTTAACGCATCTCGAATTTTTGAATCAACATGAATTATCGCCATGGTTGCAAAAAGTCAGCACTGCCTATGAGCAGCGTTTAACCACGCTATGGGGCATGTTTGCGTTGCAGTTTCCTTGGTTGTATTTGCGTTCGACACGTTATGGACATTTAGATGAGCTGACAAAACAAGCTTGGTTGGAGCAATTATTATCTGCATTTGATCAAGCTGATGTCGATGACTTACAGCATTTAAAGCAGCGTTATTTGGATTTGCAAGATCAAATAACAGAGCGTAAATATGCGGTCAAAGTGTTGTGGTTAAAAGTCTTGTCTCGTATGCCAGAGATGAGTCAGGAACATGAGCAATTGGCTATTCATTTACTTGAACAGCAATTTAACAAAGAAGTGTTCTTTTTGTGGTTCCAGCAAAAAATGTTGAAGCAAAACCCTGACTATGTGGCTGTAGAACAGCAGATTCAACGTTGGGAAGAAAAGTATCCTGCACTACCTGTTTTTAGTTTTGCAAAATGGAATATTTACCAAGCGACAGAACGCCAAGCTGAGGCGGATGCATTATTAGAATTATATCCAGATGATGTATTAATGAGTTATTTACGTATCAAGTCAGCTTTAAATCAGCAGGAATATTTGACCAAACAATTAAATTTAATATTTGAAAATAATGCTAATTTTATGGAAATTCGAATATAAGGACATAATATGCAAAAAGATTTAGCTCAATATTCATTGATTCATACTCAACACGTAGCTTGGGGGGATATGGATGCTTTTGGTCATGTAAATAACGTGCATTATTATCGTTATATGGAAAGTGCGCGGATTGGTTATTTAGATCAGTTGGATATATTTAATCAGTCTGTGGTTACGGTTGTTGCTTCAAGCCAGTGTAAATATTTAAGCCCCGTGGTTTATCCTGATATTTTAAAAGTGGCAACGCGCGTTGAAGAATTAAGAAATAGTGCATTTCGTATGGGTTATATATTATGGAGTGAACAGCAACAAAAAATCGTTGCAACAGGCGATGCGGTTATTGTGTGCGTGGATAAAATGACCCTGCAAAAAACCTCTATTCCAGAAAATATTAAAACCAAAATAAAAGCCTTAGAAAATTCAGTGGGAAATAATATTTAAATACAATTTAACTTTATATATTTTAAGGAGTCGTGTTAAAATATTGTAGTAAAATGAAAATTATTTATTGAATAAAAATTTTATTATAATATTATGAGCGAGTTTTCATAAGCATTATTAAAATGAAATTTCGGAGTTAAAGATTATGCCTGATATTAGTAATTTATCAGTTGAAGAGTTAAAGAAGCTTCAAGTAGAAGCTGAAGCACTGATTGCATCTAAAAAAGATCAAGCGATTGAAGATGCGTATAACCGTATTGTTGAAATTGCAGAAAATTTAGATTTAAGCGTTGAACAAATTCTTGAATTTGGTTTAAGCAAACGTAAAAAATCAACGCGTAAAGCGGTTGAGCCACGTTACCGTAGCAAAACCAATGCAGATGACACGTGGACTGGTCGTGGTAAACAACCACGTTGGTTAGTGGCTGAGTTAGAAAAAGGCGCGAAACTAGAAGACTTCTTAATTTAAGAACAATTCATGAAATCGTCATATCCTGAGTTCAGGATAATTAAACCAGGCAAATGCCTGGTTTTTTTATCTCTTTGAATTGGCTATGCAGAAAAAGTATGCATAATGTGTCTATAAAGAAAAATGTTTAAATGATGGAAAAAAATTGATGGATCGGTTGTGGTGGGATGATCAATAAAACTAATAATATTCGGTGGCTCATTTTTGCTGCGATCAGTTTTTTAATTTTCGTTATGCTGCAAGTGCCAGCAGCGTGGCTCATTACAAAGTTTTATAAAAATAACCAAATGCTACATAACGTCAGTGGCAATATTTGGCATGGGCAAGCAGATTGGACACGAGGAAATTTGAAAGGCTCGTTAAACTGGAACACACGCCCGTGGGACTTGATTTTATTACGCTTGGGTGCAAATGTTGAAATTCATAGTGGCAATACCAAACTGCAAGGTGTTATGGGGTATGGTTTTGGCAAAAGTATCAGCATCAAAAACTTAGAGGGTCAAATTGCCCCTGAAACTTTAAAAAGTTTTGCCGATTGGCAATGGCCAACGAATGCCATTCAATTAAAAGATGTGCAGTTTAAATATAAGCCACAACAGGGATTTAGTCAGTCATTAGGCGAGATGCAGTGGGCAGGTGGGGATTTATCCTTTAGCTTTGCACAGCGTCAAGAGTCAATGAATGTGCCTGCCATGTTAGCTCAATTAAAAGATGATAATGGCAAATTGTCGATTGATGTTCGAGATCAACGCGAACAAAAGATGATGAATTTATCACTTGAGCCAGACCTCATGTTGGATGTGCAATTAACCCAGCGCTTTTTGATGAATGTTGCTTCCTATGAAGGTAAGGCAGGATTAGATACGTATGTGATTAGTTCGCGTCAACCTCTATTGAGTGGGGTGAACTGATGGCTGACTATTTCGAAAAAATCCGCGAGATCAATTGGAAGCAAACAGATCGACTTGCACCTGTGGTCTTGGCTTTAATAATTTTGTACCTGTGCTGGAAGTTAGCCGCTTTATTTTGGTTATTGATTGCACCGCCACAAGCCATGCAGTTAGACCGAGTTGAATTGGGTTCACAGCAAACGCAAGTTCCTAATATTAGCTCTTTTGCCTTGTTTCAGGAAAACCGCAGTTCAGCAGCTGACGCGCAGTTAAATATGGTGTTACAAGGTGTGGTGGTTGGACAGCCAAGTCGCTACTCGTCGGCAGTGATTAAGGTCAATGAGAGTTCAGATCGCTACTTGGTTGGAGAAACCATTCAAGGTTCATCATATCAACTGGCTGAAGTTTATTGGGATAAGGTGATTTTAACGCAGGGTAATGGTGCACGGCGTGAATTAGCGTTCCAAGGTATTGAAAACGGATTAGATCAACCGATTGTCCCTACAGCCAATGCAACATCAGGCGGATCTTTGCAAAATAACAGCATGCAAAATGCAGCTAATCCTGCAAATTCAGGGCAAGGCACGACGCAGTCCGCGATTGGTCAGGCCGTACAACGCATGACAGAAAATCGTGAGCAATATCTGCAGGAAATGGGGGTGAATCCATCAGGTAATGGTGGGTTTGAGATTTCAAATCGAACACCTGCTGCCTTGAGAAATAAATTGGGTTTGCAACCGGGTGACCGCATTATGTCTTTAAATGGGCAGGCAGTCGGTGCAGGACAATCTGAGGCGCAATTATTAGAACAAGCCCGCCGTGAAGGGCAGGTGAAACTTGAAGTCAAACGTGGTGATCAAGTGATGACCATACAACAGGATTTTTAGTGATGTTTCATCACTTTATAGGGTTAGGAAACACAGGCGTATATGGCTTTATTTAATAATAACCGTTCAACTTTAGCTGCCTATGCCATGGTGCCCTTGGTTGCTATGGTCAGCACAGCAAGTTATGCACAAACATGGAAAATCAATTTACGTGATGCAGATCTTACGGCATTCATTAATGAAGTCGCAGATATCACGGGGAAAAATTTTGCAGTTGACCCACGGGTACGAGGAAATGTAACGGTTATTTCCAATAAGCCTTTAAATAAAAATGAAGTCTATGACCTGTTTCTCGGTGTATTGAATGTCAATGGCGTGGTGGCGATTCCATCGGGCAACACCATTAAACTGGTTCCAGACAGTAATGTAAAAAGCTCGGGCATTCCTTATGATGCGCGCCACCGTGCGTCTGGAGACCAAATTGTCACCCGAGTAATTTGGCTTGATAACACCAATGCCAACGACTTAATTCCAGCCCTACGTCCACTGATGCCGCAATTTGCACATTTGTCAGCAGTGGCGGGGACCAATGCGCTGATCGTCTCAGACCGTGCTAGTAATATTTACCAGCTCGAAACGATTATTCGTAATTTAGATGGAACGGGTCAAAATGATATCGAAGCCGTGACGCTGCAATCGAGTCAGGCCGAAGAAATGATTGGGCTGTTAGAGTCGATGAGTTCGACCGGCGCATCAAAAGACCCGAAAGGTTCACGAATTCGTATTATTGCGGACAATCGAACCAATCGTATTATCATTAAAGGTGATACAGCGACACGTAAGCGTATTCGTAAGATTATTGAGACCTTAGATGTGCCTGCTGCAGATCGATTGGGTGGATTGAAAGTTTTTCGTCTAAAGTATGCAAGTGCCAAAAACTTGTCAGAAATCTTACAAGGCTTGGTCACAGGGCAGGCCGTTTCGAGTACAAATTCATCGAATAGCTCAAATAGCAGCACGATGAACAGTTTAATGAATGATAGTAACAGTTCGAATTCACAGTCATTCAGTTCACAAAATAACACCAGTTCAGGTATTAACCTCAACAGTAATAACTCTTCCAATAATACGCAAAACGGTATCTCAAGCTTTAATGCCAATGGCGTGAGTATTATTGCTGATGCCACACAAAATGCACTGATTGTGAAAGCAGATCCGCAGCTCATGCGTGAAATTGAATCTGCGATTCAGCAGCTCGATATTCGTCGTCAGCAAGTGCTGATCGAAGCGGCGATTATTGAAGTTGAAGGCACGGATACCGATCAGCTCGGTGTGCAATGGGCGTTGGGTGATATCAGTAGTGGTATCGGCTTAATTAACTTTGATAACTTTGGTTCTAGTTTAAAAAATATTGCCGCAGGTTATTTAACTGGTGGTGCTGCGGGTGCGGGTAGCGCGGTGAGTGCGGGTACTTCTGTAGTTCTTGGTGATTATCGTGAAGGCAGTGATGGTTCGCGCAAACTCTATGGTGCGATGATTCAGGCCTTAAAAGAAAAGACCAAATCCAATTTATTATCTACACCGTCGATAGTGACGATGGACAACGAAGAAGCCTATATTGTGGTGGGTGAAAACGTTCCATTTGTGACAGGTTCGGTCACCACCAATGGTGGTACAGCCAATCCGTATACATCGATTGAGCGTAAAGATGTCGGTGTTACTTTGAAAGTTGTGCCGCATATTGGTGATGGCGGCTCGGTGCGTTTAGAGGTCGAGCAAGAAGTTTCTGATGTAAAAGACAATAAAGGTCAAGCGTCGGACTTAGTTACGACTAAACGTGCGATTAAAACCTCGATCTTGGCAGAGCATGGTCAAACGATTGTGTTGGGTGGTTTGATCTCGGACAATACATTGCATGGGCGTCAATCCGTTCCGGGGCTCGGGGCTATTCCTGTACTGGGCAAACTTTTTAGCTCGGAAGGAAAATCCAACAGTAAACGCAATTTGCTGATCTTTATTCATCCGACCATTGTTGGAAATTCTGCTGATGTGAAGAAAATGTCTCAGCAACGTTACAGTCAGCTCTATAGTCTGCAACTGGCACTGGATAATGACGGTAATTTTGCGAAATTACCTGAAAATGTGGACGATGTGTATCAGCAGCGCATACCTGTTTCAAAAGGTACAGCACCAGCCCCTGTGTATAAGACGGTACCTACAGCACCACAAACCACACAGCCAGCGGCAGTGGTCTCCACGCCAGTCGCCATTGAACCTGCAGTGAAGCGCCAAACCATAACCGTACCGAATGGCAAAGTGGCGGAAACTCCTTAGGTTAGACAGTAGGGTGGTTTAGCTTTGAAACCACTGCATGCTATGATGAAAAAAACGAGCAATAGAGAATTAACTTCATGACTTGGAAAATTCAAGCAATTTCTGGTGATTTAACAGGACAAGAAATTAGTATTGAGCGAGATATGTTGGTGGGTCGTCATCAACAAGCAGATATTGTTTTACAAGAATCTGATGTATCGCGTAAACATGCTGCCTTTGTACTGAAAGATCAGGCACTCTGGTTGCAAGATCTCAATTCATCCAATGGGACGTTTATTAATGATGTCCGTTTGACTGGTGAATCACTTTTAAAAGAAGGTGATATTGTACAGTTTGCCAGTGTGAAGTTTAGTTTATTGGCTCCAGCTAAAGCTGTTCAGATCCCAGCGGATATTGAACAAAGCGTTGAAGCGTTGCAAACAGAAGAAATTACACCTGTTCAGCAGCCGTCTGAAGCTGTTGCGGTTTCTGAAACTGCGGCACAAGAACCTGTTGTTAAAACGTCTGAAACTGAGACACAAGAGCCTATCGTTAAAACTGCAGCACAACAAATGAATGATCAAGGGATGCCAGAGTTGAAAGAGCGTGATGGTTCAGTTCAATTGACTCGTGATGGTATGCCGACCAATGTGGGTGTGCCTAAACCTGCGCCAATCCCTGAGGGAATTGACATTACTGCTGCTCCGAAAAATGAAGCATGTGATGTAGAAATTCCAGCGACATGTGTAGAGCAAGAGCGTGAAGCGCAAAAAAATGCCTCTGTAGGCTTAATCTCAGTCATTGTTTTAATCATTCTTGCAATTATTGCATGGGTGTTGTTTAAATAAACCGAGACATTCCTCAAAAGGCATGCATGGGCATGCCTTTTTTATGGGGAAAATTTACAAAAAAATAGAGGGATATTATGTTTGAAGTTCGTTTAGCAGAACGCCAAATGATTTTATTTGATCTGGATGGAACGCTAGTCGATTCAGCATCTGACTTACATCGTGCGATGAATATGAGTCTAAATGCGTTGCAATTACCTTTGGTCACAGAAGAGCAGGTGCGAAACTGGATTGGGAAAGGGACTTCATTATTTTGTCATAGCGTACTTGAATACTTGACCGGAAAGGTGGATGCCGCACAGCACCATCTTTTACTGGAAACTTTTCTAAAGATTTACAATGCCGATCCTTGTGTCTTGACGCAGCCCTTTGACGGCATTCTATCGTTCTTGGATTGGGCAAAAGCAGAGCAGAAAATTCTGATTTGTGTAACCAATAAACCAGAGCAACCGGCACGCAGTATTGTGCAAGCACTGGGTATGCATGATTACTTTGATGATGTGATAGGCGGAGATCGTTTTGAAGAGCGGAAACCACATCCCAAGCAGCTAGAGTATTGTGCGGAACATTATGCCTTACCAAAACAGCAAATTTTGATGGTGGGTGATTCTGTCAATGATGTAGAGGCAGCACGTCGTGCTGGTATTGATTGTATTGTGGTCAGCTATGGCTATAATCATGGTGAAAATATTCGAGATTGTCAGCCGCAGCATGTGGTCGATAACTTAAAAGAATTATTGGGTTGAAATAATTAGGGTTAAGGAAGTGAAAATGAGCAAGTGTGTAGGTTTTCGATGGCGTCACTCAATCAGCATGAGAAGAAATTAACTGAAATTGACCACGCGAAATATAGAGAAACCGAGATGACTACACAAACTCAATTTGAACAACTGAAATCTGCTGGATATAACTTGATTCCAGTCTATCGTCAGCGCTTGGCAGATACAGAAACTCCGCTGTCTGTCTTTGCGCGATTAAAACAACATAAACAAGCCTATTTATTTGAATCTGTAGAGGGTGGCGAAAACTGGGCACGTTACTCCATTATTGGTTTGGGTGAGTCCACCGTATTTTCGTGTAATGAAGGGCAGTTGACCGTTCAACATGTTGATGGTTCGATTGAAAAACAACAATGTGCAGACCCATTTCAATACATCCGTGACTTCCAAGCACAATATAAAGTCCCTACACAGCAAGATTTGCCTGCGTTACCGAGCTTTACCGGTGGATTGGTTGGATACTTTGGTTATGACGCTGTGCGTTATATCGAACCGAAGCTCAATAATGTGCCAGAAGCTGACCCAGTCGGGATTCCAGATATTTGGATGATGCTATCTAAAACCGTCATTGTCTTTGATAACCTCAAAGATACTTTATTCTTAATTGTACATGCCGATGTAAATGATGCTGAGGCCTATACCCAAGCGCAGCAACAATTGGATGAGCTAGAAGAACTTTTGGCAACCCCAATTGCACTCAAAGCAAATAAGCATACTGCACCACAGTTTGAATCCATCACTGGACATGACAACTTTATTGACTCTATTGCAAAAGTAAAAGAGTACATTAAAGCCGGTGATGTGATGCAGGTTGTGCCGGGCCATCGTATGGTATCCGATTTTGATGGTGAGCCTTTGCAGGTCTATCGTGCACTACGTCACCTCAATCCATCGCCATATTTGTTCTTGGTGCAAGGGCAAACACTAGAAAATGACATTCCTTTTCATATTGTTGGTTCATCACCTGAAATTTTGTCTCGTTTAGAAAATGGTGTGGCAACAGTTCGTCCTTTGGCGGGAACGCGACCACGGGGTAAAACAAAAGAAGAAGATTTAGCGCTAGAAAAAGATTTGCTATCTGATGAAAAAGAAATTGCAGAGCATTTGATGTTGATCGATTTGGGGCGAAATGATGTTGGACGCGTTTCTAAAATCGGTAAAGTTCACGTGACTGATCAAATGGTGATCGAACGTTATTCGCATGTCATGCACATTGTGTCAAATGTGCAAGGTGAAGTACGTGATGATATCGATGCTTTGGATGTTTTTAAGGCAACATTCCCTGCGGGTACGCTTTCAGGCGCACCAAAAATCCGTGCTATGGAAATTATTGACGAAGTTGAACCAGTAAAACGTGGAATTTTTGGGGGTGCTGTTGGTTATTTAGGCTGGCATGGCGAAATGGACATGTCGATTGCGATTCGTACCTGTGTAATTCGTGAAAATAAGGTCTATGTTCAAGCTGGAGCAGGGGTGGTGTATGACTCTAATCCTGAATCAGAGTGGAATGAAACCCAAATAAAAGCTCGCGCAGTGATCAAAGCGGTTGAATTATCATCAAATGGATTGATTTTATGAGTTTTTCACGTTTTTTTTAGAAAAAACACTTGCAAGGATTTCAAGATTTGCTAAACTGCACACCGTTCCGATACGAAACGTACGAAACACTAAGAAACGCCGGCATAGCTCAGTTGGTAGAGCAACTGACTTGTAATCAGTAGGTCCACAGTTCGAATCCGTGTGCCGGCACCATCTTAGAAAGTTTGAGAGTGAGTAGAGAGAACAACACTGAAGTAAGTGTAAAATGGTGAGGTTCCCGAGCGGTCAAAGGGGGCGGACTGTAACTCCGCTACGAAAGTTTCGAAGGTTCGAATCCTTCCCTCACCACCAATTTTAAGACTTCAATAAGTGGTTTGTACCAACATCGTGCGGGAGTAGCTCAGTTGGTAGAGCGGTAGCCTTCCAAGCTACATGTCGCGAGTTCGACCCTCGTCTCCCGCTCCATATCTATTGAAGTGCTTATATTTGCTCTTATAGCTCAGTGGTAGAGCACTCCCTTGGTAAGGGAGAGGTCTCGAGTTCAAATCTCGATAAGAGCTCCAGATTTTACAGTTTAGCAACTTTAAATGTTGCGCAAGATTCCAGAAGCAGGCTTTTTAGTCTGCTTTTCAAGTATTGGGTGTTTATTTTTTTAGGCGATATGTCGGAGCTGGGTTTTACTCAGAATTGTGTTCGACGTAAACGAGGAAGAAAAGCATGGCTAAGGCTAAGTTTGAACGTAATAAGCCACACGTTAACGTGGGCACAATCGGTCACGTTGACCATGGTAAAACGACTTTAACAGCTGCGATTGCAACTGTATGTGCAAAAAAATTCGGTGGTGAAGCGAAAGATTACGCTGCAATCGACTCTGCACCAGAAGAAAAAGCACGTGGTATTACAATTAATACTTCACACGTAGAATACGATTCTCCAATCCGTCACTACGCTCACGTAGACTGCCCAGGTCACGCCGATTATGTTAAAAACATGATTACTGGTGCTGCGCAAATGGATGGTGCGATCCTTGTATGTGCTGCGACTGATGGTCCAATGCCACAAACTCGTGAACACATCCTTCTTTCTCGTCAGGTAGGTGTACCTTACATCGTTGTATTCTTAAACAAATGCGACCTTGTTGACGACGAAGAGCTTCTTGAATTAGTAGAAATGGAAGTTCGTGAACTTCTTTCTACTTATGACTTCCCAGGCGACGACACCCCAGTAATCCGTGGTTCTGCTCTTGCAGCGCTTAATGGTGAAGCTGGTCAATATGGCGAAGACGCAGTAGTTGCTCTTGTTGAAGCTCTTGACTCTTACATTCCAGAGCCAGAACGTGCTATCGACCTTGCATTCCTTATGCCAATCGAAGATGTATTCTCAATTTCAGGTCGTGGTACAGTAGTAACTGGCCGTGTTGAAACTGGTATCGTGAAAGTAGGCGAAGAAGTTGAAATCGTTGGTATTAAAGATACAGTTAAAACAACTGTAACTGGCGTAGAAATGTTCCGTAAACTTCTTGACGAAGGTCGTGCGGGCGAGAACTGTGGTGTTCTTCTACGTGGTACTAAACGTGAAGACGTTCAACGTGGTCAAGTACTTGCTAAACCAGGTACAATCAAACCGCATACTAAATTCGACGCAGAAGTATACGTACTTTCTAAAGACGAAGGTGGTCGTCATACTCCATTCCTTAACGGTTACCGTCCACAGTTCTACTTCCGTACAACTGACGTAACTGGTGCAATCGCGCTTAAAGAAGGCGTTGAAATGGTTATGCCTGGTGACAACGTAGAAATGTCAGTAGAATTAATCCACCCAATCGCAATGGACGCTGGCTTACGCTTCGCGATCCGTGAAGGTGGCCGTACAGTTGGTGCGGGTGTTGTTTCTAAAGTAACTGCATAATATAATACAGTTATCTTTGTACAGATCGAGAGTTTCGACTCTCGATTTGCTCTGCAGGTCAGTAGTTCAATTGGTAGAGCGTCGGTCTCCAAAACCGAATGTTGGGGGTTCGAGTCCCTCCTGGCCTGCCAAATTTTTTTAAAAAGAAGCTTGATGCTGGCTCAACTGGTCATATAATAAGTCGCGAATCCTACGACGAGTACAAAAATGTCGAATGATAAATCGCGTGACGCATTAAGCGACGCGCCAATTCCTCAAAGAAATAATCCTGCTGAAGTTGTTAATTCTGGTTCCCCTTTAGACTATGTTCTGTGGGTTATCGCGTTGATTTTACTCGGTAGTTCTATGATGGTGAATCAACATTTGCCAGCATACTGGGCACCAGCGAATGATGTCTGGGTCCGTGTTGGGGTAATTTTGGCTTGTATCATCGTGGCTTTAGGTTTATTATACGCCACCCATCAAGGCAAAGGCTTTGTTCGATTGTTGAAAGATGCTCGAATTGAGTTACGTCGAGTGACTTGGCCAACCAAGCAAGAGACCATGACCACATCTTGGCAGGTACTTGCGGTAGTCTTAGTGGCATCTATTTTATTATGGTGCTTTGACTATGCTTTGAGCTGGTTAATGAAGTTTATTATCGGGTAAGAGAGCTATGAAACGTTGGTACATTATTCATGCCTATTCAGGCTATGAAAAACAAGTGTTACGCTCACTTAATGATCGAATCCAGCGTAGCGCTGTAGCCGATAGCTTTGGTGAAGTCCTTGTCCCTACTGAAGAAGTAGTGGAAATGAAGGATGGTAAGAAACGTAAATCTGAGCGTAAATTCTTTCCTGGCTATGTGTTAGTCGAGATGGAAATGAATGATGAAACTTGGCACATTGTTAAAGAATGTCCAAAAGTATTAGGTTTCATTGGTGGTACTGCAGAAAAACCTGCACCAATTACGCAAAAAGAAGCTGATGCGATTCTTGCACGTGTACGCAATACTGGCGAAGCACCTCGTCCTAAGACGATGTTTGAACCAGGTGAAGAATTACTCGTAATTGACGGTCCATTCACCGACTTTAAAGGCGTGGTGGAAGAAGTTCTATACGATAAGTCACGTTTAACGTTGACGATTAATGTATTTAATCGACCAACTCAAGTTGAACTGGAATTTCGCCAAGTCGAAAAATCGGTTTAATTTAACTTGGTTGATAAACGCCCGATTTGTTATGAGTCGGGCATTGTTGTTGTAACGGTATCGTTACTTAAATGTATGGGGAGCCTAGCGGCGTTAGTACCCAGAGGTAATTGAAATGGCTAAGAAGATTGACGGCTATATCAAGCTGCAAGTTCCAGCTGGTAAAGCAAATCCATCTCCACCGATTGGTCCTGCACTAGGTCAACGTGGTGTTAACATCATGGCATTCTGTAAAGAATTCAATGCTGCGACACAAAAAGTTGAAGCTGGTCTTCCAATTCCAGTAGTGATCACTGTGTACAACGACAAGTCGTTCACATTCATCATGAAAACTCCTCCTGCTGCGATTCTTCTTAAGAAAGCTGCGGGCATCCAAAAGGGTTCAGCTGTACCTAACAAGACTAAAGTTGGTAAGTTGACTCGCGCTCAATTAGAAGAAATTGCGACTACTAAAGAACCAGATCTTACTGGTGCTGATTTAGACGCACGTGTACGTACCATTGCTGGTTCTGCGCGTTCTATGGGCTTGGAAGTGGAGCTATAAGACATGGCTAAATTAACTAAACGTCAAAAAGCCATTGTTGCTGCTGTTGAAGCTAACAAAGTTTACACTTTGGAAGAAGCAGTTGCAGTTCTTAACGGCCTTCCAGCAGTAAAATTCAAAGAATCTTTGGATGTTGCTGTAAACCTAGGTGTTGATCCTCGTAAATCTGACCAAGTTGTTCGTGGCGCGACTACACTTCCTGCAGGTACTGGTAAAACTGTACGTGTAGCTGTGTTTGCTCAAGGCGCTGCTGCTGAAGCTGCTAAAGCTGAAGGCGCGGACGTTGTTGGTTTTGATGATCTTGCTGAAAGCATCCAAGCGGGTAACCTTGACTTTGACGTAGTAATTGCAGCTCCGGATGCAATGCGCGTTGTTGGTAAGTTGGGTACGATTCTTGGTCCACGTGGCTTAATGCCAAACCCTAAAGTGGGTACTGTAACTCCTGACGTAGCTTCTGCTGTTAAAAACGCGAAAGCTGGTCAAGCACGTTACCGTGTAGACAAAGCTGGTATTATCCACGCTGCGATCGGTCAAGTAGGTTTCACTGCTGAAGCTGTTCGTTCAAACGTTGAAGCTCTTGTAGCTGACCTTAAGAAAGCAAAACCTGCTACTTCTAAAGGTGTTTACATCCAAAAGATCACTTTAAGCTCAACTATGGGTCCTGGTCTTGTTGTTGATGTAGCAAACGTTTCTAAATAAGTTTCGACTTATTACAGAATTTTAAAGCCCTGAGTAATATTTAAAGCGCTGCTTTAAATATTACGCAAGATAGAAATTAAGCTTCATTCGAAGCACAGCTTCTCATCTTGCGGGTCGGCAAAGCATGCTTTGCTGATCGCCCCTCAGGCAAACTTTGAATTGATAAATTTAGATTTATCAGCGTCAAAGACCTCAGGCGAGGGGAGTTTTATGCTTTCTTCTTAATAGCCCAGCCTGAGTAGACGCGGTGGTGTGATTTGTTCCTCCTCCGCGTGTTGGTTCAGTGATGAGCTAACGAATTGGGAGTGCATCTGTATAGGTGCATAAATCACCGTTAGGAGGTTTTACAATGGCTCTTCTTATCGAAGGCAAAAAACAGATCGTAGCTGAAGTAACTGAAGTTGCTTCTACTGCGTATGCTGCTGTTGTTGCTGACTACCAAGGTTTAACTGTTGAGCAATTAACTGCTCTACGTGTTGAAGCTCGTAAACTAGGTGTTGCTACTCGCGTAGTTCGTAACACTTTGGCTAAACGTGCTCTTCAAGATACTCAATTCAATATCTTGAGCGACAACCTTGTTGGCCCAACAATCTTAGCTTTCTCAACTTCTGAAGACGACATGGGCGCAGCTGCTCGTTTGTTCGAAGAATTTGCTAAAACTAATAAAGCATTTGAACTTAAAGCTGCTGCATTTGACGGTAAAGTTTATCAAGGTGCTGAAGTTAGCGTTATCGCGAACCTTCCAAACCAAGAGAAAGCGCTTACTATGCTTGCAAGCGTTCTTCAAGCTCCTATTTCGAAATTGGGTCGCCTTATTACTGCGCTCAAAGAGAAAAACGAGTCAGAAGCTGCTTAAGTTTAAATCAATTTACACACCATTCAATACCCATTTGGAGTTACTCTCATGGCTTTAACAAACGAAGAAATCTTAAACGCAGTTGCTGAAAAAACTGTTCTTGAACTTGTTGAACTTATTTCTGCTTTCGAAGAAAAATTCAACGTATCTGCTGCTGCTGTAGCAGTTGCTGCTGCTCCTGGCGCTGCTGGTGCTGCTGCTGAAGAACAATCAGAATTCAACGTTGAGTTGACTTCTTTCGGTGCTAACAAAGTTGCTGTAATTAAAGCAGTTCGTGAAGCTACTGGCCTTGGTCTTAAAGAAGCTAAAGATCTTGTTGAAAGCGCTCCTTCAGTTCTTAAAGAAGGCGTTTCTAAAGAAGAAGGCGAAGAACTTAAGAAAAAACTTGAAGAAGCTGGTGCTACAGTTACACTTAAGTAATCTTAAGGGGAGTCGATTTTTTTATAATCGGCTCCAAAAAATGGCTGGTGGCCCTTGGGTCATCAGCCTTTTTGCGTTACAATTATCGGCTCGATTTTTGTTTGCATGATATAAAAATCATACAAATTAAAAATAATTTATAAAACCAAACGCTTACCAATATTTTTCAGTAAAAAAATATTGTTAAGCGTTTTAATACCACTAAAAATTGCAGCATTTGTGAAAGTGGTGGCCATATCGGCCTGCGTAATTCCTTCTAAGTTCGTTCTGCAGGCGGACTTAGTTTACTTTCCGAGGACTCCAGATGGCATACTCATATACCGAAAAGAAACGGATCCGTAAGAATTTTGGTAAATTGCCCAAGGTAATGGATGTTCCGTACTTGCTCGCGATTCAAGTCGACTCGTACCGAACTTTCCTTCAAGACGGCAAAACTCCAAAAAACCGCGAAGATATCGGTCTCCAGGCCGCATTTCGTTCAGTTTTTCCTATTGAAAGTTATTCTGGCAATGCTGCTTTAGAATTTGTTGAGTATAGTCTTGGTAAGCCTGAATTTGATGTGCGCGAATGTATTCTTCGTGGCTCAACTTATGCGGCGCCAATGCGTGTAAAAATTCGTCTGATCATTAAAGATCGCGAAACTAAAACAATCAAAGATGTGCGTGAGCAAGAAGTCTACATGGGTGAAATGCCACTTATGACAGACAACGGTACCTTTGTGATCAATGGTACTGAGCGTGTAATCGTATCTCAATTACACCGTTCACCAGGTGTGTTCTTTGACCATGATAAAGGCAAAACTCACTCTAGCGGTAAAGTTCTTTATTCTGCTCGTATCATTCCTTACCGTGGTTCATGGTTAGACTTTGAATTCGATGCAAAAGATCTTGTCTATGTTCGTATTGACCGTCGTCGTAAATTACTTGCGACTGTTGTGCTTCGTGCCTTGGGTTATAACAACGAACAAATCCTAGACATGTTCTACGAAAAAGTACCTGTATATCTTGATATGGGTAGCTATCAAATTGACTTGGTTCCAGAACGTCTACGTGGCGAAATGGCACAGTTTGATATCGTGGGTACAGACGGTAAAACAATTGTTGAACAAGGTAAACGTATTAACGCGCGCCATGTTCGTCAAATGGAAGCAGCAGGTCTTGAAAAACTTTCTGTTCCTGATGAATACCTATATGAACGTATCGTTGCTGAAGATGTAACGTTACGTGATGGCGAAGTTGTTGCGGCAAATACCGTACTTAGCCATGAAATTATGGTGAAATTGGCTGAAGGCGGCGTTAAACAATTCAACGTACTTTATACCAATGACATCGACCGTGGTCCATTCATTGCGGACTCTTTACGTGCAGATACTACAACTGGTCGTGAGGAAGCACTTGTAGAAATCTACAAAGTGATGCGTCCGGGTGAGCCACCAACAAAAGAAGCTGCTGAAAACTTATTCAACAACTTGTTCTTCTCTTCTGAACGTTATGACTTATCACCAGTAGGTCGTATGAAGTTCAACCGTCGTTTGGGTCGTCCTTACGAAGTGGGTACGGATCAGAAGTCTCGTGAAGTTGAAGGTATTCTTTCAAACGAAGACATCACTGATGTATTGAAAACATTAGTTGAAATCCGTAACGGTAAAGGTGAAGTCGACGATATCGATCACTTGGGTAACCGTCGTGTTCGTTCTGTTGGTGAAATGACAGAAAACCAATTCCGTGTTGGTCTAGTTCGTGTTGAACGTGCTGTTAAAGAACGTTTATCTCAAGCTGAAACTGATAACTTGTCTCCGCAAGATTTAATCAATGCGAAACCAGTTGCTGCTGCAATCAAAGAATTCTTTGGTTCAAGCCAGTTGTCTCAGTTCATGGACCAAAACAACCCGTTGTCTGAAATTACACACAAACGTCGTGTATCAGCATTGGGCCCAGGTGGTTTGACTCGTGAGCGTGCGGGCTTCGAAGTACGTGACGTACATCAAACTCACTACGGTCGTGTATGTCCAATTGAGACTCCTGAAGGTCCAAACATTGGTTTGATTAACTCATTGTCTGTATACGCTAAATGTAACAGCTTCGGTTTCTTGGAAACTCCATACCGTAAAGTTGTTGATGGTCGTGTAACGGATGATGTTGAATACCTTTCTGCGATTGAAGAAGTAGGTACTGTGATTGCACAGGCCGATTCTGGTATCGATAAAGACGGTAACTTAACTGAAGAATTCGTATCTGTACGTCACCAAGGTGAATTCGTACGTATTCCACCAGAAAAAGTAACGCATATGGATGTATCTGCTCAGCAGGTGGTATCTGTAGCGGCATCACTTATTCCGTTCCTTGAACACGATGATGCCAACCGTGCATTGATGGGTTCAAACATGCAGCGTCAGGCTGTTCCTACATTACGTGCTGACAAACCGCTTGTTGGTACAGGTATGGAAGCAAACGTAGCGCATGACTCGGGTGTGTGTGTACTTGCGAAACGTGGTGGTCGTATTGAATTCGTTGATGCTTCTCGTGTCGTTATTCGTGTAAACGAAGAAGAGATGGTGGCAGGCGAAGCAGGTGTAGATATCTACAACCTGATCAAATACACACGTTCGAACCAAAATACATGTATCAACCAAAACGTTGTTGTACGTTTAGGTGATAAAGTTGCACGTGGTGACGTTCTTGCTGATGGTCCATCAACAGATGGCGGTGAATTGGCATTGGGTCAAAACATGCGTGTAGCGTTCATGACTTGGAACGGTTATAACTACGAAGACTCGATCTTACTTTCAGAGCGTGTACTTCAAGAAGATCGTTTAACGTCTATCCACATCCAAGAGCTTTCATGTGTTGCACGTGATACCAAATTGGGTGCTGAAGAAATTACAGCGGATATCCCGAACGTGGGTGAAGCTGCACTTTCTAAATTGGATGAATCAGGTATCGTTTATATCGGTGCTGAAGTTACTGCGGGTGACATTCTTGTCGGTAAAGTAACGCCTAAAGGTGAAACGCAGTTAACTCCGGAAGAAAAATTGCTTCGTGCAATCTTCGGTGAAAAAGCGGCTGACGTAAAAGACTCTTCATTACGCGTATCTTCATCTGTGAAAGGTACTGTAATTGACGTTCAAGTATTTACACGTGACGGTCTTGAAAAAGACGAACGTGCTCAAGCAATTGAGAAAGCACAACTTGATGCTTACCGTAAAGACTTGAAAGAAGAATACAAAATCTTCGAAGAAGCGGCTCGTGAACGTATTGTTCGTCTATTGAAAGGTCAAGAATCTAACGGTGGCGGTACAACTAAACGCGGTGACAAATTAACTGAAGAGTTATTGTCTGGTCTTGAGTTGGTTGATCTTATTGAAATCCAACCAGTCGACGAAGCGATTGCTGAACGTTTAACTCAAATTCAAGTGTTCTTGAAAGAGAAGAGCCTTGAAATTGACGAGAAATTTGCAGAGAAAAAACGCAAACTTTCTACAGGTGATGAACTGACAACTGGCGTATTGAAAGTTGTTAAAGTTTACTTGGCTGTAAAACGTCGCATCCAACCGGGTGATAAAATGGCGGGTCGTCACGGTAACAAAGGTGTTGTATCTAACATCTTACCTGTAGAAGACATGCCACACGATGCAAACGGTGTTCCAGTTGATGTTGTACTTAACCCACTGGGTGTACCATCACGTATGAACGTGGGTCAGATTCTTGAAACTCACTTAGGTATGGCAGCTAAAGGTCTTGGCGATCAAATCGACAAGATGATGAAAGAGCAACGTACTGTACTTGAGCTTCGTGATTTCTTAGACAAGATTTACAACAAAGTTGGTGGCGAACAAGAAGATCTTGATAGCTTGACTGATGAAGAAATCTTGGTGCTTTCAGGTAACTTGCGTAAAGGTGTTCCTTTAGCAACACCAGTATTTGATGGTGCTGAAGAATCACAAATTAAAGAATTGTTAGAACTTGGTGGCATTTCACGTACTGGTCAAACAGTATTGTATGATGGTCGTACAGGTGAACGTTTTGACCGTCCAGTAACTGTAGGTTACATGTACATGTTGAAACTGAACCACTTGGTTGACGACAAGATGCATGCGCGTTCTACTGGTTCTTACTCTCTAGTAACTCAACAGCCGCTTGGTGGTAAAGCACAATTCGGTGGTCAGCGTTTCGGTGAGATGGAAGTATGGGCACTCGAAGCTTACGGTGCAGCATACACACTTCAAGAAATGCTTACTGTGAAGTCGGATGACGTTGAAGGTCGTACCCGTATCTATAAGAACATTGTAGATGGTAACCATTACATGGACCCAGGTATGCCTGAATCGTTCAACGTATTGACCAAAGAGATCCGTTCTTTAGGTATCAACATTGAACTGAAAAATGGTGACTAATTAGCTCCATTGAATCTCCCTTGCGAAGCAGTGCTTCTCACCTCTTTAATCAAGAGGAGCAAGGGGGATTTCTCAGTTAAAAAACAATATTTGTGACCCAGTTGTGAAGTGAAAATCTCCACAACACACGGAGAAAAAAATTGAAAGACTTGCTCGATATCATGCGCAAAAAGACGGATTCAGACGGTCATGCTCCTGTAGAGTTTGATCGCATCCGTATTGGTCTTGCGTCACCAGAAATGATTAAGTCGTGGTCTCATGGTGAAGTTAAAAAGCCTGAAACCATTAACTACCGTACGTTCAAACCTGAACGTGATGGTTTATTCTGTGCCAAAATCTTTGGTCCAGTAAAAGATTACGAATGCTTGTGTGGTAAATACAAGCGTATGAAATACAAAGGCGTCATTTGTGAAAAATGTGGCGTTGAAGTAACAACTGCAAAAGTACGTCGTGAGCGTATGGGTCATATTGACCTTGCTTCTCCAGTTGCGCATATTTGGTTCTTAAAATCACTTCCTAGCCGTATCGGTCTGCTTTTAGACATGACTTTACGTGATATCGAACGTGTATTGTATTTCGAATCATACGTTGTAACTGACCCAGGTATGACTCCACTTGAGAAATACCAACTTCTAAACGATGAAGAATACTTCACGGCTTTAGAAGAACACGGTGATGAATTCACTGCGAAAATGGGTGCAGAAGCAGTTCAAGATTTGTTGAAAGACATCGATCTTGAAGCTGAAATTTCACGTCTTCGTGAAGAGATTCCAAATACAACTTCAGAAACGAAGCTTAAAAAAGCTTCTAAACGTCTGAAATTGATGGAAGCGTTCAAAGAGTCGAACAACAAACCAGAATGGATGGTGATGAATGTACTTCCAGTACTTCCACCTGATCTTCGTCCGTTGGTTCCTCTAGAAGGTGGTCGTTTTGCGACTTCTGACTTGAACGATCTTTACCGTCGTGTAATCAACCGTAACAACCGTTTAAAACGTCTTTTAGACCTTGCAGCACCAGACATTATCGTACGTAACGAAAAACGTATGTTACAAGAGTCTGTAGATGCATTGCTTGATAACGGTCGTCGTGGTCGCGCAATTACCGGTTCGAACAAACGTCCTCTTAAATCTTTGGCAGACATGATCAAAGGTAAACAAGGTCGTTTCCGTCAAAACTTATTGGGTAAACGTGTCGATTACTCTGGTCGTTCGGTAATTACTGTAGGTCCAACTTTACGTCTGCACCAATGTGGTCTTCCGAAAAAAATGGCGCTTGAATTATTCAAACCATTCATTTTCGCGAAACTACAAGCGTCTGGCCAAGCGACAACCATTAAAGCTGCGAAGAAAATGGTTGAGCGTGAAACTCCAGAAGTTTGGGACGTACTTGCTCACGTAATTCGTCAACATCCAGTGATGTTGAACCGTGCGCCTACACTTCACCGTTTGGGTCTTCAAGCATTTGAACCAACCCTGATTGAAGGTAAAGCAATCCGTCTTCATCCGTTAGTTTGTGCGGCATTTAACGCCGACTTCGACGGTGACCAAATGGCGGTACACGTACCATTAACACTTGAAGCTCAGTTAGAAGCTCGTGCGTTAATGATGTCAACAAACAACATTCTTTCTCCTGCGAACGGTGAGCCAATCATCGTACCTTCTCAGGACGTTGTCTTAGGCTTGTACTACATCACTCGTGATGCGATCAATGCCAAAGGTGAAGGCATGGTGTTTGCGGATACTGACGAAGTAAACCGTGCACTTGCAACAGGTCAAGTTGATTTACACGCTCGCGTAAAAGCACGTGTACACCAAACTGTCATTGACGAAAATGGTAACCGTGAACAACAAACCATTGTTGTAGACACAACTCCAGGTCGTTGTTTACTTTGGGAAGTTGTACCTGAAGGTATGGATTTCCAACAAATCAACGTTGAGATGACTAAAAAGAACATCTCTAAATTGATCAACTCTTGCTACCGTAAATTAGGTCTAAAAGATACTGTTATCTTCGCTGACCAATTGATGTACTTGGGCTTCCGTCAAGCGACTCACTCAGGTGTGTCTGTTGGTATGGAAGACATGTTGATTCCGCCACAAAAACAAGCAATTATCGAAAAAGCTGAAGTTGAAGTTCGCGAAATTGAACAACAATTTGAACAAGGTTTCGTAACTGCCGGCGAACGTTATAACAAAGTTGTCGATATTTGGGCGCGTACAAACGACCAAGTAGCGAAAGCGATGATGGACAACTTATCTTTCACTACTGTTAAAAACAAACAGGGTGAAGACGAGAAACAAAAATCATTCAACTCGATCTATATGATGTCTGACTCAGGTGCCCGTGGTTCGGCAGCTCAGATTCGTCAGTTAGCGGGTATGCGTGGTTTGATGGCGAAACCAGATGGTTCGATCATTGAAACACCAATTAAAGCAAACTTCCGTGAAGGTTTGACTGTACTTCAGTACTTCATTTCAACACACGGTGCACGTAAAGGTTTGGCCGATACTGCATTGAAAACTGCGAACTCAGGTTACTTGACTCGTCGTTTGGTTGACGTTGCACAAGACTTGGTAATTACTGAGCCAGATTGTGGTACTTTCGACGGTCTTGTAATGACTCCGTTCATTCAAGGTGGCGATGTCATCGAGAACTTAGGTACTCGAGTATTGGGTCGTGTACTTGCTGAAGATGCGAAGAAACCAGGTTCGGATGATGTGATTCTTCCACGTAATACTTTAATCGACGAAAAACTTGCAAACTACTTAGAAGAGCAAGGTGTCGATGAAGTGAAAGTACGTTCAGTTGTAAACTGTGAATCTACTTTCGGTGTATGTGCGAAATGTTACGGTCGTGACCTTGCTCGCGGTCACTTGGTGAATCCAGGTGAATCTGTGGGTGTAATGGCTGCTCAATCAATTGGTGAGCCAGGTACACAGTTAACAATGCGTACGTTCCACGTAGGTGGTGCTGCGAGCCGAACTTCTGCTGCTAACAGCGTACAAGTTCGTAACAAAGGTACAGTACGTTTCCACAATGTGAAAACAGTACAACACGCTAAAGGTCACTTGGTATCAACTTCACGTTCAGGTGAAATCGGTATCGCAGATGACATCGGTCGTGAACGCGAACGTTACAAAATTCCATACGGTGCTTCAATCATCATTAAAGATGGCGAAGCTGTGGAAGCTGGCGGTATCGTAGCGACTTGGGATCCGCATACACATCCACTTGTTACCGAAGTTGCAGGTAAAGTGCGTTTCAGCCAAATCGCTGATGGCGTAACTGTGACATCGAAAACTGATGATGCAACAGGTATGACTACAATCGAAATCTTACCAGTGACTTCACGTCCTGCGTCAGGTAAAGATATGCGTCCAGCGGTTGTATTGGATACAACTGATGGTGGCGAACAGTTCTACTTCTTGCCACAAAATACGATTCTGACTGTTCGTGATGGCGAAACAATTGGTGTCGGTGACGTAATTGGTCGTGTACCACAAGAATCTTCACGTACTCGTGATATTACCGGTGGTCTTCCACGCGTAGCTGACTTGTTCGAAGCACGTAAACCGAAAGAACACGCGATCCTTGCTGAAATTTCAGGTATCGTAAGCTTCGGTAAAGAGACCAAAGGTAAGAACCGTCTTGTGATTACTCCGGATGATGGCTCTGAGATTTACGAAGAGCTAATTCCGAAATGGCGTACGATTAACGTGTTCGAAGGCGAGCATGTGAACCGTGGTGAAACCATTTCTGATGGTCCGCAAAACCCACACGACATCTTACGTTTGAAAGGCGAAGTTGCACTGACAAACTACATCGTGAACGAAGTTCAGGACGTATACCGTCTGCAAGGTGTAAAAATCAACGACAAGCATATTGAAGTGATCGTACGTCAAATGCTTCGTAAAGTTGAAATCACTGACGGTGGTGATACAAGCTTCATCAAAGGCGAGCAAGTGGAATACATCCGCGTTGTTCAAGAAAACCAAGCTGTGGCAGCTCAGAACAAGTTTCCAGCGAAGTTTGAACGTCAATTGATGGGTATTACCAAAGCGTCGCTTTCTACTGACTCGTTCATTTCTGCTGCATCGTTCCAGGAAACAACTCGTGTGTTAACTGAAGCTGCTGTAACAGGTAAAGAAGATGAATTACGTGGTCTGAAAGAAAACGTAGTTGTAGGTCGTCTGATCCCAGCGGGTACAGGTTTGGCTTACCACTTAGAACGTCGTCGTCAGGAGTCTGAAGCTGCAGAGCTTGAGCTTCACAATGATTTCTCTGATGTAGATCAAGCATTAAGCCAAGCATTTAGCGATGAATTTAACGGTCTTTAATTAGCCCTTAAATTATTCAAAAAAGCCACCTTTGGGTGGCTTTTTTTATGCGGATGAATTGAAAATTAAAGCTTTCCTAATGTTGATTTATTTCCTATAGTAAAAATAGAACATAACAAATCTCTTGATTTTTAAACTTAAACATAACGGGGTCTTTTGATGAAATTCGCACAGCAATTATTCGCAGTTTCTGCATTATTCAGCTCATTGACAGCGATTGCTGCACCTATGCCCAATTCGATTGTGGTAGAAGATAAAGCTGTAGTTCCAGTACTAAAAACAGAAGTGATTCGCCGTGTTGCAGGTCAAGAACCTGTACGCCAAGTGACTGCAACAGTGTTAGAAATGACCAATAAAGGTCAGGATATCGTGGCACGTGAAATTGAACTTTCTGATCACCAAGGTGATTTTTCTGAAAAGAAATTATCGATTCCTGTACTACAGCGTGGTGGTGTCATCGTCCCGACCTCTAAAATTGAAACCAAGACTACGGTGAAGCAGGACGGTCAGATTATTCGTCAAAACACCAATATTGATGCAGAAGGTGTAGAGTTTAAGAAAGGGCAAGACCCGATTAAACGCACGCTAAAACTAGATCAGGCAACAGATCCAGAAAGCAAAGCCAAACTCTCTCATGCTGTGCTGACTGAAAATGGTGAAACCACAAAAGATTTGATGATTTTGGATGAAAATCCTGAGTGATTTGTGAGCGATTAGGCGTCGTTTTTTACAAAATGCAGCATTTATGCTCCAAGCCGTAACAAGCTATATTTAATTGTTTCATACAATGGTTTTAGAATCATAGGTATTGAAGAAGACAAGGAACATCACAATGAAAAAAGTAATGAGCGTATGCGCAGTCGCGATGATTTCGACCCTAATGCTTGCTGGTTGTGAAAGCATGTCGCCAAATGAACAACGTATTGGTGCCGCAGCTTTAGGTGGTGCCATTGGTGGTGGTGTGGGTAACAACGTTGGTGGTGGTGTAGGTGCAGCCGTTGGTGGGGGTGCTGGTGCAGCTGTCGGCAGTAAAACTCAAAACGGTTCAAACCGAAATGCCACATATAGTGGTGTAGGTGGTGCGATTGGTTCTGCAGTCGGTAAAAGTATCTTTGGTGGTAACACCGGTGCTGCTATTGGCGGTGCAATCGGTGGTGGTGCAGGTGCTGCAATTGAGCAAAATCGCTAATCTAATCCGATAAATTTGAATGAAAAGGCGCTTAAAGATAAGCGCCTTTTTTATTTGCGTGGACGGGGTTGCTTGCGACGAATGTATAGAGTTTTTTGAACTTCAGCGATACGTAAGCCTGCTTCATCAAAAATATTTAAGCTATAGTTCCGTAGAACAGGCGCGTGGTTATCTGCTAAGTTTTTAATATGGTTGATTTCATTTGGGTCGAGCTGGATGTCAGCGTATACCGTTCCACGTCCGGGGGATAAAAATTGGATATTTGCGGCTTTGTCCCACACGATATAACGTGAGCCCAGGTGATGCATCAAAATCAACATATAAAATGGGTCAACCATTGAATAAAGACTCCCGCCAAAATGTACACCGACGATATTTTGATTTTTACGAGTTAATGGCATTTTGACGCGAATGTGATAATTGGCGAGATCAATTTTATCAATCGAAATGCCAGCACCTTTATAAGGGGCATAATGATTGAGTAAGAATTTAGAGACAATAGGCATTGTCATTATTTTCTGGATTAAGCTCATACTGGGTCAATTTTTTTTTATGCTGAACTTTGCATACTAAATGAGTTTCAAAACTGTGGCATTGATCACATTGCCCATGTTCACAAATAAAACGTCAATTCGATGGAATCGATAAAAGGACAAGAAGAATGCAACCACTAAATACGCAATGGGTGAATACCACAGATCAACAACGGCTTTATGTGAAGACATGGGGTGATGAAACTAAGCCGGCATTGGTTTTGGTTCATGGTTATCCTGATAATCAGGAAGTATGGGAACCGGTTATTGAGCATCTTGGTTCTGAATTTTATATTGTGACCTATGACGTGCGAGGTGCAGGGCAGTCCTCTGTGCCCCGTAAAGTACGAGATTACCGTTTAGAACAACTTTCACTTGATTTGGATAGTGTGACGCAAGCGGTATTAGGCGAGCGTAGTTTTCACTTAGCTGCGCATGACTGGGGTTCAATTCAATCTTGGGAGTCGGTCACAGAAGCAAAGTTTAGATCGCGAATTTTGTCTTATTCAACCATATCTGGGCCATGCTTAGACCATGCTGCATTTTTATTAAGAGATAACTTTAAACATCAGCAAAAAAAATTACTCAAATTGTTGAGCAAGTCATGGTATATCGGAGTATTCCAATTACCATTTCTTGCACCTGCCGCTTGGCATTTTTTGAATGCAGAGCGATGGGGGAAAATTGTTAATGATTTAGAACGAACTCAACAATTGCCGTTAAATCATAATATTCAACATGACGGTAAATATGGTATCGCGCTTTACCGTGCTAATTTTACTCCTCGTTTAACGCAGCCAAGACAACGTCATGCTATATGTCCTGTGCAAGCCATCGTATTAAAATATGATACTTTTGTCAGTCCAGAATATATTAAAGAATTGCCAAAATGGGTGGAAAATTTATCCGTGGTTGAAGTCAATGCAAATCATTGGGCCGTGCTGAGCCAACCCGAAAAAATTGCAAGTTACATCGCTCAATTTGCGCAATCACAGCAGCTTTAAGTAAATCGTTCAACAGTGGCAGTTTCATCGATAGGGGGCTAAATAGCGAGCAAATTCTGATAAAATACGGTTTTTTGTCAGACTCCCTTTTTTCTTATGTTTGCTATTCTTGCCGCAATTACAGTCATGTTTGGACTGTCGCTGGCACGCGTGCCTGTTGTATTTGCGCTGATCATTGGTGCAGTAACAGGTGGCTTGTTAGCTGGTCTTGGTATTCATGGCACCATCGAAGCGTTTAATAGTGGCTTAGGCAACGGTGCTCAAATCGCACTTGCTTATGGCGTGTTGGGGGCATTTGCTTTGGCACTTGCGCGTTCAGGTTTGCCAGATTTACTGGCTTATCAACTCATTACTAAACTCAAAGGTAACAGTAATGTGAAAGCCCAGAATCGCGTGAAATACGTAATTTTCGCTACTATCGCTTTAGCCGCCGTATGTTCACAAAACGTGATTCCAGTGCACATTGCGTTTATTCCAGTATTAATTCCACCATTACTCAGCGTATTTAATCATTTAAAACTTGACCGTCGTTTGATTGCTTGTGTTCTGACTTTTGGTCTTGTGGCGACTTATATGCTGGTACCTTTTGGTTTTGGTGCTATTTTCCTTAATGATATTTTAGGTCAAAACATCAATACCTTTGGTAAGCCATACGGTTTCAACATCAGCTATGATCAAATTCCAACTGCTATGGCAATTCCAGTATTTGGGATGTTTGTTGGCTTATTAATTGCTGTTTTTTATAGCTACCGTAAACCACGAGAGTATGCTGACGTTCAGGTTAAGGAATCACAGCACACCATCTCATCTGATGTAAAAGCAGATGAAAATGGTAAACCACAAGTCGCTAAATTTACTTTGATTATGGCTGCGGTTGCAGTGGTTGCTACGCTTTCTGTTCAAGTCATATCTGAGTCGATGATTTTGGCGGGTCTGGTTGGTGTTGCGATCTTAAGCTGTGCAGGTATTTTTAAGTGGAAAGAAGCCGATGATGTCATTATCAGTGGTATGCGCATGATGGCACTGGTTGGTTTCATTATGATTTCTGCGCAGGGCTTTGCATCTGTGATTGAGGCTACGAATCAAGTACCAATACTGGTACAAGCTTCGGTTGAATGGATTGGAAACAGCCGAGGTTTAGCTGCATTTTGGATGCTATTGATAGGGCTATTAATTACCTTAGGTATTGGTTCTTCATTCTCAACAATCCCAATTTTGGCCATTATTTATGTACCACTTTGTATTCAATTTGGTTTTAGCCCAGCGGCAACGATTGCCATTATTGGTACAGCAGCAGCTTTAGGAGATGCAGGTTCTCCGGCATCAGACTCAACTTTAGGCCCAACATCAGGCCTTAATATGGATGGTCAGCATGACCACATGAAAGACAGTGTGGTCCCGACCTTCATTCACTACAATATTCCATTAATGATCTTTGGTTGGATTGCCGCAATGGTACTCTAAAAAATTTTCAAAGATAAATAAAAAAGGCGATTATATAATCGCCTTTTTTGTTATTTAATCCTGAGGATTTTGGTTGGATTAAAATAATTCATTTTATTAATTCTGATTAAAAAGGTTGGTATATTATGAATAATAAATTAATTATAACGGTGAAAATATAAAACCAAGCATTGCACTATGATTAAAATAAATATATATAATTAATAATGACTTATATAATAATGTAAAAATTTATAAAATAATAATGTTGCATAATTTTAATACTAATGTTTAATATTAATTATTCATTCTAGAAGGTTGCTTTAAAATGTTAAAACAAGCTGCTCTTATTGCATTATTGGGTATGTCTGCTTCAGCGATGGCTGGTCAATGGCAGGTTAAAGTTGGTGCTTCTGTAATTGCTCCAACTGCAGATACTGATATTGCTAATGGTGCTTTAAATGTAAAAGCAGATCATGAGTTTGCATTTACACCGTCTGTAGAATATTTCTTTAATGACAACATTTCAGCTGAATTACTATTAGCTACACCAATTAGTCATGATGTGGATGTAACAGCTGCGGGTTCAAAAGTTGCTGGTGTTAAATTGAAACATCTTCCACCAACAATTACTGCGAAATATAACTTTAAAAATTCAACTGGCTTTACACCTTACATTGGTGTGGGTGGTACAGCATTTGTTGCTTGGGATGAAGATGGTTCAGGTGTGCTAGAAGGCACAAAGGTTAAAGTGAAAGAGTCTTATGGTTTTGCTGGCCAAGTTGGTTTTAACTACCAACCAGCTGATGCTAAAAACTGGGGCGTATTCTTTGATGCACGTTATGCTCAAATCCAGCCTGAAGTTCAAACAGTTGTCGAAACTTTTGATTTAGATATCGATCCTATGGTGTATACAATTGGTTATAGCTACAAATTCTAAGCTGTAGCTGATCTTAAAACCCTGCCTAATGGCAGGGTTTTTTATGCAGCATACTCCATTCATCAGTTGATCGAATTGAACAAATAGGCAATAGAAAATTTAGGTGGAACTGTTAGAGTCGAAATAAATCAGCAAGTTGGATGAAGAGAAAAGACGATGAAAAAAATTATTCAGGGAATGCTGGTCTTGGGCAGTGCTTATTTTATTTCGACAAGTTATGCCGCAAGTTTTGATTGTAAAAAGGCGAAAACCATTACCGAACATGCGGTTTGTGATAACCGTAGTATTAATGATGCTGATGTCAAAATGGCCACGACCTATACGATTATTCGTCATTTGGTTCCCATGGGGACACGTGGTGCAATTCAAGATCAACAAATAAAATGGTTACAACTACGCGATCAGTGCCGTGACAATGTCAGTTGTTTAAGCGATGTATATAAAATGCGACAGCAAAAACTAGATCTTTACATGGACCGTGTGTATAAGCAGGGGCCATTTTAAACATTAAAAATGAGTGCGATGCTGTGAAAATTTTTCCACTCAGCCTATTGAAAAATAGTGAAGTCCCTCCATTCATATAGCATTCAATCGTAATACATAATATGAACGGAGAGACGGATGAGCGAACAAAATTCTCAAAAACATAGCTTCCAAGCAGAAGTAGCTCAGTTACTACATTTGGTAACGCATTCTTTATATTCCAATCCAGAAATTTTCTTACGTGAGTTAGTGTCCAATGCTTCGGATGCATGTGACAAACTCCGTTTTGAAGGGATTAATCATCCTGAATATTATGAAAATGATCCAGATTTACATGTGCGTATTCATTTAAATAAAGAGCAGAAGACAATTACCATTTCGGATAATGGTATTGGTATGACACAACAAGAAGCGATTGATCATTTGGGTACGATTGCTAAGTCTGGCACTAAAGATTTTATGTCGAAGCTTACGGGTGATCAAAAGTCAGATGCACAATTGATTGGTCAATTTGGTGTGGGCTTCTATTCAGGTTTTATTGTTGCTGAAAAAATTACAGTGGAATCACGTCGTGCTGGGGTAAATGCCGCTGAAGGGGTACGTTGGGTTAGTAATGGTACAGGTGAGTTTGATGTAGAGCCAATTGATAAGGCTTCACGTGGAACCGACATCATTTTGCATTTACGCGAGGATGCTTTAGATTATTTAGATCGTTACAAAGTTAAGCAGATTATTAATAAATACTCTGATCATATTAGTTTGCCAATTGAGATGCAGAAAGAAGTTTGGCAACAAGAGGAAGCTGCCGAAGGCGAAGAAGCAAAACCTGGTCAATATGTACTGACGGATGAATGGGAAGCGATTAACTCAGCAAGTGCATTATGGACGCGTAATAAAAATGAGATCAGTGAAGAACAATATACTGAGTTTTATAAAAACCTGAGCCATGATTTTGAAGCCCCGCTTGCGTGGACACACAACCGTGTAGAGGGAAGTACTGAATATACACAGTTACTTTATATTCCATCTCGCGCACCAAGCAATATTTTCACACGTGAAGCTAAAGCAGGAATTAAGCTCTATGTGAAACGTGTATTTATCATGGATGATGCGGATAATTTGATTCCAAATTATTTACGTTTTGTTCAAGGTGTGGTGGATAGCGCAGACTTGCCGCTGAATGTGAGCCGTGAATTATTGCAAGAAAGCCGCGACGTGAAAACGATTCGCGAAGGTAACGCCCGTCGTATTTTGACCGTACTTGATGCTTTGGCAAAATCTGAAGATGCTGCAGATCAAGAAAAATTTAAAACCTTCTATGCAGAATTTGGTTCAGTCTTGAAAGAAGGACTGGGCGAAGATATGGCAAACCGAGAGCGTATTTTAAAATTATTACGTTTTGCTACTGCCAGCAACGATGACGTCGTGACGTCATTGGCGGACTATAAAGCCAATATGAAAGAAGGCCAAAAAGCCATTTATTATGTTACGGCTGATAGTTTGAATGCAGCGAAAAACTCTCCGCAACTTGAATTGTTCAAGAAAAAAGGCATCGATGTGTTGCTCATGACTGAACGTGTAGATGAGTGGGCGATGGAATTTGTATTTGAATTTGATGGCACACCATTGCAAAACGTCGCTAAAGGTGCGGTTGATTTAGGTGACTTGCAAGATGCTGAAGAGAAAAAAGCACTTGAAGCCGCAGCGGAACAATTTAAACCGGTGGTTGAAAAATTGTCAGCATCGCTCAAAGATAAAACTTCAGAGGTTCGCGTAACCACACGCTTAGTTGATTCTCCTGCATGTTTGGTGGTGGCTGAAGGTGAGTTATCACCTCAGTTGGTTCGCATGCTAAAACAAGCAGGACAAGCGGTTCCAGAGTCAAAACCAGTCTTGGAAATCAATCCATCCCATCCTTTGGTGCAAAAATTAGAAAGCTCGGCGCAGTTTGATGATTTGGCGAATGTTATTTTTGATCAGGCGTTGATTGCTGAAGGTGGTTTACCCGAAGATCCAGCCCAATATATCAAACGGATTAACAGCTTATTGCTGAAGTAACCGTGATATGAAATGAACCTCCTTCGGGAGGTTTTTTTATTTGGTTTTTCGATAGAGGGCATAAATAAAAACGTCCATGTTTTAATCTTTAAAATAAATTAAAAATAAATAATTAATCTATAATAGCGATCATTGAATAATGGGAATTGTAAGATGAAAACTTTAGTGATCGCTGTAATGGGTTCGCTGCTCTCTATGGGCCTCATGCAATCTGCTCAGGCAGATAGCGCTACGCAAAAAATGGTGCGTAATGACCGAGTGCAGGTTTCAAAGCAGATCGCACAATACGATATCAACCCTTTTGTCGATAGCCGCCGTGTGATACGAAATGATCGTGCTCAGTACAGCTTTCCTAAAGTGAAAAAAGTCGCTGAAAAGCAGTCGCGTATTGCACGTAATGATCGTGTGAGTGTGATTAAGAAAAACTGAACCTGAGTTATTTAAAAAAGCCCATCCTGTTGAGATGGGCTTTTTTATATGCTGTGTTTAAAGAGGTTTTAAAACAGGGCTTCAAGACGCACTAAAGCGCCCAAAAAGTGGCTTTTATCATCACGATGGTTATTGTGGTAATTGAGATCGCCTTGGATATAAAACCATTCGCGCAGGAAGGGTTGGCGCCATGACACAGATGGCCCCCAACTGTTTAAACGCAGTTGATCGTTATTGTAAAAACCACCTGTATATAGGCCATAGCTGAAGCGGTTGCCTTTAAAAAATTGGTGTTGGCGAAAACTGAAGTTATCCCATTTCAAATCATCATCCTGCGTATCGGCATAGGTCAGGTTGAATTGGTTCGAGATAAAGGATTGGCCTGGGCGGGCATGGGTTAATTCTAAATTGGTTCTTAGATAATTTTCACTGTCGATGCCATAGCGATAAATCTGTTCTGCTAAAAAACGAAAGTCATTGTCGAGTTGCCATTTTTTAGCTGCTTTTAAGCGGACATATAGGTCATCACCAGAACGTAAACCGAGATCAACGTCAGTTTCGAAGGGCAGTCGATCTGAAATTTCTGACCAACGTAAAGCCAGTGAACTGTTATCTTCACGGGTTTGCTTATTGTCATAATTTTTATCACTACGCCCCGCAGGGTTTTCATTGGTAATTGCAGCATTATTTTCTAATTCATTATCAAGTGAGTCATCACCAAAGACCACACTCAATTTTTTTTCTAAAGTGGGAAGCTTAATTTTACCGCGAATACGTGGCTTAATTTCGTATTCATCGTGCTTATTCCAACTGTTGTCTAAAATCACCCTAAGGGTAGCATTGGCTGGTTTATCAGGCTCACTTTGCCCAAACCAATTATCCATGCGAACGGCCGTTCGATCTGCCCAATTTCGGACTTTCTTCTGTTGTCGATCGGTCCAGCTATTATTTTCCGTTTGTTCTGTTGTCGGAACAATGGGGTGATCTGATTGTTCAGGTAAGAAGGTCGGTGTTGCATCAATCCAACGTGGAATTTGATCTAAAAAATCATAGGTCTTTGGCGTGATATACGATGAATTTTGGTCAGTTTCAGGCACATCCTGCGAATGTTCACCCTCAGTTTCATTGACGACAGCATCAGTTTCATTGGCCCAAGCAACTTGATACATCAAGCTCATTGATGCGGAAAAAAGCAAAGTCCGAATAAAGTACTGTTGTTTTTTATGCATATGTTTTGGCTCTATTTAATTATCATCTGAGTATCCTGCATCTGTAGTTTTGTTATTTTTGTCGGATAAATGCAAGCCAAACTACAAAATAAATGCAATTAATCTTCGGTCATTTGCTTAAGTGCTTGATAAAGCGAAATCACATCAATGGGTTGAGCCAATTGTTGGATCACATTTTGGATGCTTTGCCAATTTAAACCTTGCTGTCGATGGAGGATCAAATAGGGAAGGGCTTGTTCAGTACGCAAGAGTGCCATGCGTTTTTGACCGTGGATTAAACGTATTTTTTGACGTTCTTGTAATAATAACAGCGGGGTATGTAGCGTCGGTTCAGGTTCATCAAAATGAATGAATTTTTGCGTATGAACTAACTGTACCGGGATAAATGGATAATAGTCGTTTTGCGACCAAATCATTTCAGCATGCTGAGACTGTTGATAGAGCTGATCAGGTGCAGCACAGAGTTGCTCTAGACTGTCCCATGATATGACTTTAATCGCGGCAAGTTCATGTTGATGTTGTTGGCAAAACAGCTGAGAGAGTCGAATGGCTTCCATCTGCGTTTGCGCACCAAACAACAAGAGATATTTGATGAAGCGACCTTCGGTATTGATTTGCTCTGCTAAATACAGTGGCTGGTTTTTCCAATCTGTACCATCTGTTGTATGTAATAGAACATCAAGTTGCGTTGTGAGTTCAGGCTGATCTATAAACTGCAATTCATACAAGGCCAATTGCGCATCGATGTTTTGCAGCGTTTGAACGCGAGCGGTATATTGAGCGATTTGAACCTGTTCAGGAAATTCAACGCCTGCCATTGTCGAGTTGAGATGTTCCTCCGATGGCGCATGTGTTGGCTGCTCAATTAGAACAAGAGGAACGGTATCAGGTGCAGAAAGCTCCGGTTTATTTGTATTTGAGTTATCAAGCAACGTATCCGCTTTATTGATTTGCTTATCGCAATGATCTAGATCAACAGATCCGTCTTTATTTATCGCTTCAATTGGCAGTAGGTTGTCCACACTTGCTGCAACACAGCTTGGCGCTGAGATGATTTCATCCTTTAGGCGTAAGGCATGTAGACGTAGATCGGTATCACTGATTAAACATTTATATAGCTGTTGTTGTTCAATTAACCAATCATAGCATTCGCTAAAATTGCCCCATTCACTGAGTAAAGCCGTGCGCTGTTTGGCTGGAATCATCCACACTTGCCAACCTAATTCATGGTCATGCAGCAAGGCCCAACCCATCTCTGGATATTGATATAAAGCATTTTCAAGTGCAGCATCATGGTTAAAATAGCCACGAAATAACCATGAATATGGCGTTTGTTTGGAAAATTCAGTTGCAGCCATTTGTGGCTTAGTTAATGCGCGATAACTTAATATTTGCTTTTGAAAAATTGGTTCATCGCATAAGGCAAAAATTTCATGAATCCGACGTTTAGAAAGCGCCGTTTCATAAAAACTTAAAGCACGATGTTCAAGTTGATGGGTCAGTACATGGATTTCTTTTATTAATTGTACTTTCTCTTGTAAATTCATTTGTCCGCTTCCTAAAGGACTTTTTGTGCTTTTTCTAAATATTTAGCCAATACAATATTGGTTGCAAGTTCTACTAATTTATATTCAGCCGAATTCGGGTTTCGATATGTATTGGCCAATTCAATCAGGCGTTCAATATCGATGACCTGCGGTGAAATTTTTCCTTGTATCAGTGCCTGAAGTTCTTGCATAGGACAATGTAAATTTAAAAATAAAGAAGTCGATTAGTTCATTTGATTATAGAGATTTCATTAAAAAAAACATGGAAATAAATGTCAGCTTCTACAAATTAAGTGTTGAATATGACAATTAATGCGCATTTTGTTTAAAAATAATACCAAATCATCAGCTTAAAGATACGCTTTGCAAATTTTATCGCGGCATAGTTGGATCAATTTTTTTGAAGTCATCATCAGCGATTGAGCGCTTTTAGATGTTCATTTTTAATGTTAAGTAAAGAATAAAGCCCAAAGTAAAGGCACATAAAATAAAAAACCGATGGTGGGAGCCATCGGTTTTTTTATGGAAAAATCAGCTAAAAATTAAGCTTTTTTTTCTGTGTTTGTGATAACTTCAGTTGTATCAGCAGCTGGAGCTTGGCTCTCTGCATTGGCAGTTTCAGCAGTTTCAGCAGTTACAGCTTTTTTTACTGGAAAATCTGGTACGTAAACGATTTGTGCAGAAACAGTTGCAGAAAGCGCCATCACAGCAACAGCCATAGCATATTTGATTGCGTTCATTTGTGTATTCCTATCAATCATTAGTAACTCAAAAATTGAGTCAGGGAGAAAATTAATCACTTGAATTTATGTGAAAATAATATCAAAAAATAATCAATTAAAAATGATCGATTCGGCAACACAAGATAAATGGTAGGATTTAATATTCATATAAAACAGTCTATTAGAGTTATTGCTCTAGAGTTTTTAGTGGCTGAGTGACAGCGGCGTATCACTCAGATATAGATGAAAAATCTATGAATGTTTGGCACATTTCTTTTCATAGACTTTGCCTGCGATACCACCAATAATGGCACCACTAATCGTACCAAAAACAGGTAATATACTGCCTGCAACAGCTCCGATCGCAGCACCTTTGACGGTCGGAGAAAAACGTGAGAGAAAGCTATTCTTCCCTGTTTGGGACTCGTTGGTGGTTGTTTGAGGGGTTGTATTGGTAGATAGTTCGGTTTCAGCAGAAGTTGCTTGAGGTTCAATAGTCATGACATTACTCCCGAGCATGATCGTTTGAAGAATGAAGCTTTTAGCCTAATCGGTAGTGGCCTTGGCTTAAACAGAAAGCATGTAATAAATGATGGTCAGTTTGTAATCCCTCGAAGTGGAATTCACTCCTGTGTAAGACATGTAATATTTTGCTGTTTTGATGTTTAAAAAATAACCAAAATAAGTGACTTAATCATATGATGAAGATTCAAAATCATAACAATGAGGATAAATACAATGTCTGTTGCTAAAGTCGTTGAAGTAAATGCAAGTAGCACAAAAAGTTTTGAAGATGCCATCCAAACGGGAATTAATAAAGTCACTGAAACCGTAAAGAACGTTCAGGGTGCATGGATTAATGAACAAAAAGTTGTGGTGAAAGACAATAAAATTGCGGAATATCGAGTGAACTTAAAAATCAGCTTCTTGGTGGAATAAGTTTCATTTTATTGATGTTAAAAACTGATCATAAAAAATCCCCGAAGTTCGGGGATTTTTGATTGAACGCGCTGAATTATTTTTCAGGTGTTTCACAGCTTTCATCATTACAGACAGGTGTAGGAGCAAGCTCAGGGAGTTCCGCAGCTTTGTCCATCACTTTTTTAAATACATCTTTCGGTTGAGCGCCTGCTAAAGCAATGCGTTGCTCAAATACAAAGAACGGTACACCCGTAACTTTAAGTTGATCGCGTGCTACTTCTTCGTCGTATTTGACGAAATCAGCAAATTCATCTGAGTCTAATAAGTCATCGACTTCAACAGGGTTTAGACCAATACGAGATGCAACATCTTCTAAGGTTTCACGTTCACCAATGGCCAAGCCTTGCGTCATATAGCTATAGAAGAAAGCTTCTTTGGCTTCACTGCCGAGACCTTTGCTTTGTGCAAGATGAATCAAGCGGTGCGCGTTGAAAGTATTGCCTGAATTGGCTTTTTGCCAGTTAAATTCAATACCTTCAGCTTTTGCCATTTCGGCAATATTGCGCTGCATTTCCTCTACTTCTTCAATACTGCGGCCATATTTTTGAGCTAGACGTTCAGTATTAGAAATTTCTAGGCGAGCGGGCGCATCTGCATCAAGTTGATAGCTATGCCAAAACACTTCAAGTTCTACACCCGATTCTTCGGCAGCAGCTTCAAGGCGTTTTTTCGCAATATAACAAAATGGGCAAACCACGTCTGACCAGATATCTACACGCATGGGAAATCTCTTTTCTATGTTCTGGGAAAATGATGGGGGCAAATCCTAAAATTTAAAGCCAAGCAATGCAATCCATTTTTGTTTCGATGGTGCAATGTCGAATTTTTTTTATGTTGCTTCAAGGATTGACCGAAGATTTGTCGGACTATTAATCCGTGATTAAACGTTTACCCAAACAAATCACTTCAACCTCTTCATAGCCCAATTGTTCATAAAAATTTTGTACGTCAATGTTGTCTTGGCGAATCAGTAATTGAAGTTTTGGGCAACCTAAAGCAATTAAGCGTTTTTCTAATTGTTGAATGAGGGCGGTGGCAACGCCATTACGCTGAAAATGTGGATGTACAGCAAGATAATTGACCCAGCCTCGATGTCCATCATAGCCCCCCATCACAGTTGCGATCAATTGATCATCTTTGATAGCCAATAAAAATAATTGATCACGTTGCGCTAGTTTTCGAAAAATATCAATTTCAGGGTTATTCCATGGACGGGTCAGATCACACAGTTCCCAAAGTGCAATTACATCATCTAAATCAGATTCGAGATAGGGGCGGATAATAAACATAATTTTTGTTTTAGCATGTATTTTGACCAATTTAGATTAGTCGAGTTTTGCAGACTTGATAAGTCATATTGAAAAATAAAAGCCATAAAAAAAAACGCTCCGAAGAGCGTTTTCTTATTTCACTGTCAATTAAGCAGTTTTAACTTCTGGTTGAGCAGCTAACATGTGGCCGTTCTCTTCGAAGTTGATGTGCCAAGACAATGCTTCACGTAGAAGGTGAGGTGTTTGACCACCTTTCGCACATGCACGGTCGAAGTAATCATTTAGCGCATCACGGTACATAGGGTGAGCACAGTTGTCGATTACTGCACGAGCACGTTCACGTGGAGCAAGACCACGTAAGTCAGCAAGACCTTGTTCAGTAACTAAGATGTCAACGTCGTGTTCAGCATGGTCAATGTGAGAAGCAAATGGAACAACAGAAGAAATGTCGCCGCCTTTTGCAATTGATTTAGTCACGAAGATCGCCAAGTGTGCATTACGTGCGAAGTCACCTGAACCACCGATACCGTTCATCATTTTTGTACCGCAAACGTGAGTTGAGTTCACGTTACCGTAGATATCAAACTCAAGCGCAGTGTTGATACCGATGATACCTAAACGACGTACAAGTTCTGGATGGTTCGAAATTTCTTGTGGACGTAATACAAGTTTGTCTTTGTATTGTTCAAGGTTATTAAATACTTTTTCGCCATATTTAGCAGAAAGCGTAATAGAAGAACCTGAAGCAAATTTCATTTTGCCTGCGTCGATCAATTCAAATGTACAGTCTTGAAGTACTTCAGAGTACATGATCAAGTCTTCAAAGTTTGAATCTTTAAGACCAGTCAATACTGCGTTTGCAATTGAACCGATACCTGCTTGTAATGGACCAAGGTTTTTCGGTAAACGACCTTCTTCTACTTCTTTTTCAAAGAAAGCGATCAGGTGGTTTGCAATACCTTGAGTTTCATCATCAGGTGCAGTCACTGTAGATGGAGAGTCATGCAATTCGTTGTTAAATACGATACCTACGATTTTTGAAGGATCGATGTTGATTGCATGTGTACCAATACGTTCGTCAACTTGAGTCAATGGAATCGCTTGACGTGTTGGACGATACGTTGGGATATAAATATCGTGTAAGCCTTCGAATGCTGGGCTTAAGTTGGTGTTGATTTCAACAATCACTTTTTCAGCAAAAATTGCGAAGCTTGCAGAGTTACCTACAGAAGTTGTAGGGATGATGCCACCATCTTCAGTGATCGCAACAGCTTCAATAATTGCCACATCAGGCTTTTTAAGCTGAAGGTTACGCATTTGTTCAACTGTTTCAGACAAATGCTGATCGATGAACATCACTTCGCCTTTGTTGATGGCTTTACGTAATGTATTGTCTACTTGGAACGGTAAACGACGAGCAAGAACACCTGCTTCAGTCAATTTTTTGTCCAAATCGTTACCCAAGCTCGCGCCAGTAATTAGGGTAATTTTAAGAGGATTAGCATGAGCCTGTTGAACCAACGCTAAAGGTACAGCTTTCGCTTCACCTGCGCGTGTGAAACCACTCATACCTACCGTCATACCATCCTGAATGAATTCAGCAGCTTTTTCTGCGCTGATAACTTTGTCGTGAAGGGCAGCTAAACGGATGCGATCTAAAGACATCATATACTCTCGTGAAATTCTCAAAACTGATACGGATTGTACCGATCAAAAAAGCCATTTTGCATACCTGTTAGGCTAAGGTCTAATTTTTTGAAAAAATGTGGGTATAAGATTTTATTATGTTTTTTAAACTACTGAATAATAAAGTTAAAAATATCAATGGTTAAAGCTTAAACAAAACTGTTCGTTGCTTTTTTGAACGCTTGTTAAAAGCGTTCAGTTAAACTTTGCTTAATTTTTTCCAATGGGCTGTTGTTTAATATTTCATCATTTTCGAGTTTTTGCAGTGGTAAAGAAATGATCGCTTCGAGTCCACCTTCTGCTCGATTGTGAATTGAAAGTTGACCTTCGTGAATATCCACAATACGTTTTACAATGGCTAAACCGAGTCCACTGCCTTGAATGGTACGTGCATCATTACCACGTACAAAAGGTTGCATCAGGTCTTCAATTTGGTCTTCAGGAATCCCTTCGCCATTATCGGCAACGCGAATTTGAATATGGTCACCTTCATATTCGGTAGACAGTTCAATCGGCTCGGCACCATAGCGTTTTGAGTTATTGATTAAGTTCCCTATTAATCGTTTTAAGGACAGGCTACGTGCTTGAATAATCGGTAAGTCTTGAGGTTCAAAGCGAATATCTAAAGGTTTAAATTGAATCACTAATTCCTGCAATAGCGCATTTAAATCAGTATCTTGCGGAACCTCATCAGAGCCATCTCGCATATACGAAATGAACTGATTCAGAATTGCATCCATATCTTCAACATCGTAAATCAGACCTTCTTTTAGGAAGTCATCATCAGGCATCATTTCTGCGCTGAGTCGAATACGGGTCAGCGGAGTACGCAAATCGTGGGAAATACCGGCCAACATGATGCGGCGATCACGTTCAGTTTGTTCCAGCGTGTAGACCATGTGGTTAAAGGCTTGGTTTACTTCACGGATTTCTTGTGGCCCATGGTTGGTTTCTAAATAAGGTGCAGTGCCGTGTTTACTATAGTTGTTTGCCGCATCTTGTAAACGTTTTAGTGGACGGTTGAGCTGACGAACCAAGGTTAAGATAATGATGCCAGCAATCAGCGGAATACCCAATAACCAGCCTAAAATCAGCTCTGCGCTATAGTTGGCATAGGTTTTTAAAGGCTCGCGAACCCAGTTGCCATTCATTTCTGGAGTTTGAATCCAGATGCGTGGGTCAGGTTTAAATTGGAAATACACGGTCGCATTATCAATGCGCATTTCTTTGGCCAGTTTCTTTTCAATTTGATTGGTAAAGAACTCTGCAATGACTTTGTCTTTGACATTGGGGAATTCTTTCGGATCGGTCACATATTCGATCCCGACACGGTTGCGCATCCAGTCGTCGACATCCACTTCGGCATTGTTATGAAAAATCCGTAAATCAGGATTGTTAATGATTTCAAGCTCGACCGCGAGGTAACGAGCATGTTGTTGAATTTCGGGTAAATAGAGTGTGCGCCAAAAGAACCATAAGGACATAAACAGGCTAAAAAACACCACAAATAAGACCAATACGGTGGTCCGCATGGCTGCAGAGCGGGGTTTGATTTTATCGAGGAAGCGTTCCCAAGGTGTCCGTTTTTTTTCGGAGTAGGTAACGTAGTCGGTAAATTCCTGTGGGTCGATGGGTTCGAGTTTCACGCTATATCCCTAGAGTAAATTTTAGAGTGTGAGATCAATTAACCCTGTTGGATACGCGTTCAGGTCATACGCAACTGTTCGAGGCAGGAAGCATGGAATAGATTATGTTTCTGCGATGATTCTGATATGAAGCAGAAATGAGACGAGTTTTGCGTATGACAATGGTTTTGCTTACTTTTGCCGAAACAAAAGTAAGGCGAACCGCAGGTTATTGGATAAATTTAATGTTCAATGAAAAGACTCCGCCTAATGAACGGCGGAATTTTTTATTACTATTTATTTGGATTATTCAGCACCATCTGGAACAAAGACATAACCCACGCCCCAAACGGTTTGGATATAGCGTGCACGTGCTGGGTTTTCTTCAACCAAACGACGCAGGCGAGAAACCTGAACGTCAATTGAACGCTCCATAGCACCCCATTCACGACCACGAGCAAGATTCATTAACTTGTCGCGTGTCAGTGGTTCACGAGGATGTTGAACTAATGCTTTAAGTACGGCAAATTCACCCGTTGTTAATGTGACGACTTGACCTTCACGGGTTAATGTACGAGTAGACAGGTCGAGTGACCACGGACCAAAAGACACCACTTCCATTTGTTGGCTTGGTGCGCCCGGAACTTCACGCACTTGACGACGTAATACGGCACGAATACGTGCCAAAAGCTCATTCGGGTTGAATGGTTTTGGTAAATAGTCATCTGCACCGGCTTCAAGTCCAGCAATACGGTCTGAATCACTACCACGAGCGGTCAGCATAATGATTGGGGTATCGATGCTAGATTGGCGCAGACGGCGACAAATACTCAAGCCATCTTCAACAGGTAACATAAAGTCGAGCACAATCAGGGAAAAGAGTTCCCGCTGCAACAGACGATCCATCTGAGTCGCATCATGTGCGGTTTTGACCACAAAACCTTTATCTTCTAGGAAGCGTTGTAAGAGGGTGCGTAGACGCACATCATCATCGACAACCAGAATGCGTTCGACTCGGTCGGTTTCGGCTTGTACGGCATCTGTTTTTTCAGCAGGTACAACTAAACTCATGACGTGCTCCTTATTCTTTATTGTCATCGTAAACAAAAAGTCGATTTCACTTGAGTATACGATTCATTTATATAAATTTACTATGCTCTAAAGCAACAAATATTGCAGTTAAAATCAAGACATAGATACCAAATGTATACATGTTGTTCGAATCAGTTTGCTTGTCTAAGTCTCGCTAATTTGCTGTTTCATAGTCAGTTTCGTAAAAAAATGTGTATTTGAGATGAATTGGCATTAAAAACCACGAATAAATTTATAAAAACAATTGTGGATTTTATGGTCTTGGTCTTTATAATCATGGCTTTTAGAACTTATCCTTGCAGGGATCTAATACGATGACTGACTTAGTTCAGCAGTTGGCAAAAGAAATTGCCGTACGTCCAAATCAAATTGAAGCTGCCATCAAGCTCATTGATGAAGGTGCCAGTGTTCCATTTATCGCACGTTACCGTAAAGAAGTGACGCAAGGTCTGGACGATACTCAATTACGTCAGCTCGATACACGTCTGACTTACCTGCGTGATTTATTTGAGCGCCGTGAAAAGGTAATCGAATCTCTAAAAGAACAAAACAAGTTATCTGATGACTTACTTGCTCGCGTGAATGCAGCAGAAACTAAAAATGCTTTAGAAGAGATTTACGCGCCGTATCGTCCAAAACGTACCAGTAAATCATTTAAAGCAAAAGAAGCGGGTTTAGGCCCAATCGCTGAAAAAATCTTTAATGAAGCGGTAGACCCAACCGAAGCTTTAGTTGGTTTTAGTCATGAAGATTATGCTGATGTTGAAAGCCAATTAGATGCGATTCAACACATTTTAATTGATGACTGGGCACAAAATATTGCATTAACTACTGAGCTAAAAGCGACATTTGCGAAAACTGCAGTGTTGAAAAGTTTAGTTGCAAGCGATGAGAAAAAAGAAGTCGGTAAAAAATTCCGTGATTACTTTGATTTCTCTGAAAGCTTAAATAAAGTCCCTTCACACCGTTTATTGGCGATGCTCCGTGGCCGTCAAGAAAATGTCTTGGGCTTAAAAGTCGATGGTGAAGATGATGCACCATTGGCTCGTATTGATACTGAATACAATTTAGAAACAGCACAACCACAAGCACGTGCAGATTTCTTAAAACAAACTGCAAAATTATTCTGGCTCGGTAAAGTTCGTCCTGCGATTGAACATTCATTATTGACTGAAAAACGTTTGGCTGCTGAAGCTGAAGCGATGGATGTCTTTGCTGAAAACCTACGTCATTTATTACTTTCTGCTCCTGCAGGCGCACGTTGCACATTGGGTGTAGACCCTGGCATCCGTACGGGTGTGAAATTGGCTGTTGTGAATGCATCAGGTGATGTTCTTGCACATAGCACGATTTACCCATTTGCTCCGAAAGAAGACAAAGCTGGTTCAGTGGCTGAACTTGCCCGTCTATGCCGTGAGTTTAATGTTGAACTGATTGCCATTGGTAACGGTACTGCAAGCCGTGAAACTGAAGCTGTTGTGGCTGAAATGATGGCAGCAAATACAGACTTGAACTTGATTCGTGTGTCAGTATCTGAGGCAGGCGCGTCGGTTTACTCAGCATCTGAATTGGCGTCAAATGAATTGCCAGATTTAGATGTATCGATCCGCGGTGCTGTATCGATTGCACGTCGTTTACAAGATCCATTGGCTGAACTTGTGAAGATTGATCCTAAATCGATTGGTGTGGGTCAATACCAACATGATGTGAACCAAACCGGTTTGGCAAAAACGCTAGAAGCGGTTGTGGAAGACTGTGTGAACTCAGTAGGTGTTGATGTCAACACAGCATCATCTGCTATTTTGGGTTATATCGCGGGTCTAAATAAATCGATTGCACAGCAAATCGTTGAATTCCGCAAAGAAAATGGTCGTTTTGATAACCGTCAAAGTTTGAAGAAAGTACCTCGTTTAGGCGAACGTACCTTTGAACAAGCAGCAGGTTTCTTACGTATTCAAGATGGTTCTGAACCATTGGATGCATCTGCAGTTCACCCAGAGTCATATGACTTGGTGGCAAAAATTGTGGAAGCTAAAGCGACGACTGTAAAAGATATTATTGGTAATACTGAAATTATCCGTCAGGTCGATGCAGCAGCATTTGTAAATGACCAATTTGGTTTGCCAACGATTCAGGACGTTTTATCTGAACTTGAAAAACCAGGTCGTGACCCGCGTCCAGAGTTCCGTACGGCAAAATTCCGTGAAGACATCACTGAAGTGGCTCAGTTGACTGAAGGTTTACAGCTTGAAGGTGTGGTTACAAATGTGACGAACTTCGGTGCATTCGTGGATGTGGGTGTACACCAAGACGGTTTAGTGCATATTTCTGAACTTGCAAATGAATTTGTTGCAGATCCGCACAAAGTCGTGAAACCAGGTCAAATTGTTCAAGTTCGTGTCTTGAATGTCGATGTTGAGCGTAACCGTGTTAACTTGTCTATGCGTGCAGAAGGTGCTGCTGCAGCGAAATCACAACGTCAACCACGTCGTGACAATGTACAGCAAGAACAACGAGGTGAGCGTAAGCCACATGCGAAACGTCCACAGCATGCTCGTCCGCAAGGTGACCGCCCACAAGGTCATAAAAAACCTCAAGCAGCGAAACCACAAGAAAATAAAATTGGTGGTTTAGGTGCGTTGTTATTACAAGCAGGGATTAAAGGTTCGAAGTAATCTTTAACTGTTAAAAAAACCTCCCATTTGGGAGGTTTTTTTATATAAGATTAAAACAATCAAAGCTTAAATAAACTTAGAAGACCATAATGTTACGTAGTTATTATCAGGGTTCAGTGCAACAATTCATACATACAAATGAACAAGAAATTATGGGGGCTTTGGCACTACAGCATGAATTTGCATTGGAAGATTTACAAAAGAACGCTTGGTTAAAACAAATTGAGATTTTAAAACAACAGTTGGATTTTTTAGATGAGGGAGAAATCTTTTTTGAATTCTCTATTCCACGGATGGGTAAGCGCGTAGATAACATTCTTTTGATACGTAATTTAATTTTTGTTATTGAATTTAAAGTAGGTGAAAAGAGTTACCCACAATATGCTAAGACTCAGGTCATAGATTATTGTTTGGATTTGTTGAATTTTCATGAAGGTAGTCATCAGCAAAAGGTCATACCACTTTTAATTTCAACCCAAGCTCAAAGTTGTGAACAGTCATGGTCAGCGGTATCCACTTATCAAGATACTTTATGCTGTAACACCCATAATTTACGGATTGTAATCGAACAAGCGCTTTATCAATTTGCAGGTCTTACGCAACTTAATATCAAACAGTGGGTTGAGTCTCGATATAAACCAACACCCACAATTATTGAAGCAGCTCAGGCGTTATATCAAGGTCATACAGTGGATGAAATTTCTAGAAGTGATGCCGGTGCAAAAAATTTAGCGATCACTTCGAAAAAAATCGAACAAATTATTGAAGATGCAAAATTAACAAATAAAAAAACGATTTGTTTTTTAACGGGTGTACCTGGTGCAGGAAAGACATTGGCCGGTCTTAATATTGCGAACCAGCGTTTAAAAACAAATGAACAAGAACATTCTGTATTTTTATCTGGGAATGGTCCTTTAGTTGATGTTTTACGTGAAGCATTGGTTCGAAATACCGTGGAACTTGCTAAGCAACAAACAGAAAAAAAGACGCGATCTGAGGCAGAACGTGAAGCCAAAGCCTTTATACAAAATATTCATCATTTTAGAGATCATTATTTGAAGTCAAATGAGGTGCCAATCGAAAAAGTCGTTATTTTTGATGAAGCTCAAAGGGCCTGGCAAAAGGATCAGGTTTCAAACTTTATGAAACAGAAAAAAGGTATTGATAATTTTTCGATGTCTGAACCAGAGTTTCTCATTAGTGTTATGGATCGCCACGCTGATTGGTGTGTCGTTGTTTGCCTGATTGGTGGTGGGCAGGAGATTAACACTGGAGAAGCAGGTGTTTCTGAATGGCTATCAGCATTAGAACATAAATACCCGAAATGGAAGATCTACTTTTCTAACAAAATTTTGCAGGATAAAGTCTATTTAACTGATCCTAAACAACAATTCTGGGTTCAAAAAAATGGAAAAAATGAGGAAGATTTACATCTTGCTGTTTCTGTCCGGTCATTTCGCAGCGAACAAGTTTCACATTTGATTCAACATGTATTAGATGGTGATGCAAAGTCCGCGAAAGAAACTTACCATATGATGTCCCAAGATTATCCTATTCTGCTTTGTCGTGATTTTAATGTTGCTAAACAGTGGTTAAAAAGAAAGGCTAAGGGTTCAGAGCGCTTTGGGGTTATTGCTAGTTCGGGTGCCAGACGTTTAAAAGCCGAAGGTATTGATGTAAAGAATAAAATAACACCTGCAGATTGGTTTTTGAATTCAAATACAGATGTACGTTCTGCGTATTATTTGGAAGATATTGCAACTGAGTTTGATGTGCAAGGCTTGGAAATAGATTACAGTTGCGTGGCATGGGATATTAATTTTTATTTTGATCAAGATTGGCAATTTCAAGCCTTTAAAGGTAGTCGATGGCAAAATATAAGGCAAACTGAAAAGCAGAAATACCTGTTAAATGCATATCGAGTGCTACTGACTCGGGCGCGACAAGGTATGGTGTTGTATATACCATCTGTAGATGACAGTGACTGGACTCGTCCCAAGAAATATTATGATTCGACGTATAATTTTTTGAAGCAATGTGGTTTCAATACGCTATAAAAAACCTCCCATTTGGGAGGTTTTTTTATTTCTTTTAAGGCCTATCAAAGATAAATGAGCTGAATCTTAAACTTCGCAATAAAGTGTAAAAATCACACAAATCACGTATCAAAACACACTATAGAATCGTTCGATTGTCAGACAATATAAGTCACGCCATAAAGTGGTCACAAACTTTAGGTTTTACATACTTACATCTAATTATTTGATATTTATTATAAACGGTAAAATGATGACATCTAAAATTGAACGACATCGATTTCATATTCACGACTTTTTATCTGGAACAGTGGTATTTCTCGTGGCTTTACCGCTATGCCTAGGCATTGCATTGGCTTCTGGCGCACCGATTCTCTCTGGCATTATTGCCGGCATTGTCGGTGGTATTTTAGTCGGAGCATTGAGTGGCTCACATATCAGTGTTGCAGGGCCAGCAGCAGGTTTAACAGCAGTCATTTTGGTACAGCTTGAACTACTCGGCGGCAACTATGCCGCCTTTTTATTGTGTATTGTTTTTGCCGGTATCTTACAGATTGGATTTGGCATATTTCGGCTCGGTTTCTTTGCCAACTTTATTCCAAACAATGTCATATTAGGTTTATTAGCAGCCATCGGACTGATCTTGATTGGGAGTCAAATACCTTATCTATTTGGCTTGAACCAATTTTCATGGTCTGTGCTGTGGCAGTCACAGCCGCTCGAATTGCAATGGGATATCGGTGCTGTTTTGATCGGTATCGGTAGCCTTGTGCTGATGTTGCTTTGGGAGCAGAGCCCATGCAAAAAGTGGGTTCTGCCTTCAGCCTTGGTTGCTGTCGTTCTTGCTGCACTGTGCAATGCCGTGTTGGTGCTTAGTGGTTCGCCTTTGGCAGTTCATTCATCGAACCTCATCCAACTTCCAAATCTTTGGGATCAGCCACAAAATGTGATGATCTTTCCAGATTGGACCGCTTTAAATAATCCACTGATTTACACGGGTGCTATTACTTTGGCGGTTGTGGCGTCATTAGAAACCTTATTAAATTTAGAAGCAGCAGATAAATTAGATCCGCATAAACGCTCTTCACCACCTAACCGAGAGTTATGGGCGCAAGGCATCGGCAATGTCGTTTCGGGTGCTATAGGCGGAATGCCGCTGACGTCAGTAATTGTTCGTAGTTCGGTCAATGCCAGTGCTGGAGCTAAAAGTAAATGTTCTGCAATCTTTCATGGCGTGTTGCTCTTGTTTGCTGTGCTGTGTTTAGTGCCTTTGATGAACATAATTCCGCTTTCAGCATTAGCTGCAATTTTAATCCTGACAGGTTTTAAACTGACACATCCCAAATTGTTTAAACAGCTGTATTTAAAAGGGTGGAAACAATTTATTCCTTTTATCATTACCTTATTGGCGATTTTATTCACAGACTTATTGCTCGGAATCTTGATTGGTTTAGCCAGTAGTGCGGCCTTTATTTTATACGCCAATTTTAATAAAGGGCTGAAGGTGTATAAGGAGCATCATCTACATGGGGTGATTACACGGATTGAATTGCCTTCACAAGTTAGTTTTCTCAACCGTTCGGCATTAATATCTGCATTGGAACATATCCATCGCGGCGAACAAGTGGTGATTGATGCTACACATGTGAGTGATATGGATGCTGATATTTTCCAGCTTATTCAAGAGTACCAGCAGGAAAAGGCAGCACAGCGTAAAGTGCAAGTGCAGTTGATTGGTTTCAAGACACACTATGCCGATGCGCAGGAGGCGGCATTAGATATAGATATTAGTACCGCAGCTTTACAGCAACGTTTGAACCCAGAGGACGTGCTCGCTTTGCTTAAAGCAGGCAATAAACGTTTTGTACAAAATGAGCGTTTGCAACGAGATATCTATCGGCAACTGCGGGTGACCGCTGAAGAAGGGCAGCATCCGATTGCGGCAGTGTTAGGTTGTATGGATTCTCGTGCGCCGACTGAAATGATCTTTGATGTTGGAATTGGCGATTTATTTAGTTTACGCATTGCGGGGAATGTCGCGGGACAAAAAGTTTTGGGATCATTGGAATTTGCCTGCGAAGCCAAAGGTGCCAAAGTGATCGTGGTGCTTGGTCATACGGACTGTGGTGCGGTTAGCAGTGCTTGTCAGTTGCATTTAGCTGGTCAATCGATTCAGAGCCTGACGCGTATGCCACATATTCAATATGTGCTGGGGCCACTCAATGAGTCTGTATCGCGTGTTGCCGAATTGATGCAACCACAAACGCTGAGTCCGGCATTTTTAGAGCAAGTGACGCAAATGAATGTGCATTACAACATCCGCTATATTTTGCAAAATAGTGAAGTGCTACAGCAGTTGGTGCAAGAAGGTAAAGTGGCGATTGTTGGTGCAGTGTATGATGTAAAAACTGGACGGGTTAATTTCTTCGGATAAATAAAATCCGATGACATAAAAAAGGATCATCATGAACACATGATGATCCTTTTTATTGAACTAAAATACATTAGCGAATCATCGGTACGATCCAACTGGTAATGATCAGCAAAATACCGAAGTGTCCCAATTTACGGGTGACATATACCAATTTAGACGGTTTTTGTTCCAATTGTTTCGCATAGTCTTCGATACTAATGCCTTGTTTTGCATTACTAGTAAATAAAAATACCGCCAAATCGATACAAATTAAAATGGTACCGACATCTGCCACTACTTCCATTAAATCGTATTGGCCGCTGATCAAGGCGGTTGACACTTGATAAACAAGGAAAAGTGCAAAAGCGATGCAGGCATACTGCAAAACAGTTAAAAATATCCGCATAAATCTATACTAAATAAGCTCAAAATTCTGAAACAGGATTATAGCGTCCCTCGCAAGAGATTACTGTAACGCTTAGAGTGCTTGCATGACTGCTGGGAAATGTTGCTTCTCAACCATTTCCAAAAACTCATCGCCCATACGCTGACTTTCAGCCACGCATTGGTTCCACATTTTAATCCGTTGTTGGTTGTCTAAACCTTTGAGGGTAAAATCTTTGCGGTCAGGCAGTCGGCCAAGCGGCAAGCTTGCAAGGTATTCTTGTGAAGGTGATAGTAACAAGGTACGCGCTTGATTGTCTGGATTAGCCTGACGTTTAAATAATTTATCAAACCAACCGGGGGTGATGCTATCTGTGAAATGTGGATATAGTACGATGCCTTGACTTTGGAAGGGCAGGTCAATGTGATAGTCGATTAGGCCGCCATCGCGGTAACTGCCTTGTGGTGCATCAGGGATATCACGGATCGCGGCCATAACACCAGGAATAGATGCAGATGCCATAAGCCACGGCATAACACTATTTTGAGTCAATGCATGGTAATGCGTGGTAAAGCCATCATCCGCCACGGTAAATTGATGACCTGACACAGGCTGACTAATTACACGCTGCATGAAATAACGACTGTGTTTACGTGCGAGCGCTGTCGTGCCCACGATTCCTGCGACAGAGGCTAATAGCGGCAGAGCTTTATCACTTTGGAAAATATGCTGAGCTTTGACTGAAAGCACAGTGAGGTGATAATCCGGGTGATTAACCAGTGCCGCTTCTTGACCTTGAATCAAATCGATCAGCATGCCACGACACACATCGCTGACTTCTTGACGGCTCATCTTTTTATGAAAGCTCAGATTGGTATACAGCTCAGAAAGGCGTTTCGTCCCTTCAATGGCTCCCCAAGCAGCAATACTGGCAAAGCGCCAACTGCCAATCGATGAACCAATTAAAGTACGCTTTTGTTGCGCGCGTGGCAAAAAGTCAGCAAAAATCGCCTGATCTAAACCTTGAATACCAATGCCTTTCGGACCACCCGCAGCACCGGGCAGGATATCCACTTGAGCAGCGTTTAAACCCTCTTGTTCAATCAGTTGGCGGGCTAAATGGCCAGCACGGATATTGAGCGCAGGCGGTCTTTTTTGCAAAATTTGAGTCATGGTAGTCGCTTAAAATACAGTCGTAGAATTATTCTAATGCGTTTTTGCACAGACCCAATGGCTGAAACTTCCGACAAATGACTTCTCAGTCATATCAGGGCGTCTCTCAGGAATGCTGTAATAGTTGTTCGTTATGCCGATGCAATTGAAACAAACTGAGGCAGACGATTGCCCATGTCGCCATTGGAAAGACCGCCCAAGCAAATAGGTTAATGATAAAAATCACGGCCCCAGCTAATAACCAATAATTTAACCCCGCCATCAGCTTTTGCTGTGGCAAACAAAGTAGGAATAAACAGGGAAGTGCATTAAAGAGAATGATCCACCAAAATGTAGCGCTATGCTGCATCCGATACAGGGTGGTGTTGGCTGGCGGTTGCCAGTTTAGAAAAGGCATGTGCATATTTAATTGAACCAACACATCGAGCAGGGTCGAAAAACTATACAGCAAGGCCGTTGCACATGCTCGGAGAGGGTTTCGACCATACAGTACCCCTAAATAACTGTATGACATGGCGTTCAGCCTTATTTAAATTTTTGAATTTTTTGTTTTTATGGCTTTAAGCCTTTTATTGTCAAAAGGCTTAAAGGAGCTATGGATACATCAAGATCATTTAAACACAGATTATTTAAACACACGCCAAATGGCAAGTAAGCTTGAAAGTGCAATTAATACGATGGAAACATACCATGGCGCAATTATCGCGATGGAGAGGAAGATGGCCATAATACTGCCAAAAACCCAACTACGTTTTTGCTGATGTTCCATTTGCAGGCGCATGCTTTGCAGTTCATTCAGTTGTTTGGCATGCCAAGCCGACTGATTTTTTAAACCATTCAGGCTGTCGATCATCAGCGTTGGTAAATCTTGCGCACCTAAAAGTAAGTCTGGAATTTTTTGCCCGAGTTCTTTTAAGTTTTTCTGCGGATTCATTTGCGCTTTAATCCAATCGGTGAGGATTGGTTTTGCCAAACTCCAAATATCCAATTCAGGATAGAGATCAGTTCCTAAACCTTCAACATGGACCAAGGTCTTGAGCAGCAACATCAGTTGTGGCGGAATCTCTAAATGGAAACGACGCGCAATATCCATCACTTGAATCAGGATGCCGGCGAAGTCCAATTCATGCATTGGTTTAGAGACCATTGGGCCAACGGTACGACGCATTTCACGTGCTAAGGCATCTTGATCTGTACCCGGTGGAATCCAACCCGCTTGATGCACGATTTGAATCAGTTGCATAAAGTCGCTGTTCATAACCGCAAGCAGCATGCGTGCTACGGTCATTTGGTCGTGCTTTGAAAGCTCACCCATAATCGCGCAGTCCAAGGCAATAAAGCGTGGATTGCTTGGATTAATGGTTTCGACGAAGACATTCCCCGGATGCATGTCTGCATGGAAGAAGTTGTCGCGGAACACTTGGGTAAAGAAAATGGTGAGCCCTTTTTCGGCTAAATCTTTACGATCCATGCCCAAGCGATCAAAGGTCGCAATATCTGAAATTGGTACACCCGTAATACGCTCTTCGACCATGACATCACGGCTGTCCATATAGACTTCAGGCACGTACATCATGCTTGAACCGGTGAAGTAATGACGCATACGACGCGTGTTATCCGCTTCTAAAGTCAAATCCAATTCATTGAGAATAATTTGACGGTAGTCTTGAATAATTTCAGATAGATGCAGGGCACGAGCGGCTTCTAGGCGTTTTTCAAGGAACTGACCAAGCCACTCTAATATTTCAAAATCATGCAGAATTTGATTGCGAATATTCGGGCGAGCCACTTTCACTACGACTTCGCGACCATCATGCAGTGCAGCAGTATGCACTTGTGCGATAGATGCTGCGGCTAAAGGTTGCTCGTCAAAGCGTGCAAATAAGGTATTAACATCGGCTTTGAGTGATTCCTGAATGCGCATTTTGGCAACGTCATTTGAAAAAGGTTTTACACGGTCTTGTAAAAGCACCAATTGCTGTAAAACTTCAGGTGGAATCAAGTCACGACGGGTAGACAGTAATTGACCGAGTTTAATGGCCAAAGGTCCCATATCTTCTAAAGCTTGTTTTAGCTTCAGTGGATTTTTACGTTCTTTGCTTAAACGTGCTGCAGGATGTATACGAATGAGGGAAATAATATGACGGGCTTTTTCCGGTAATTCTTCCGCAGGAAACAACGTGTCGAGTCTATAGTGCGCAGCAATGCGCCAAAGGTCGAGTAAACGTGAAACGTGCGGAATCATATATGCAATTACCTAGTCTTAAGTGTTGTCTTGTAATGAGTCAATTTGGCTGTGCAGCTGCTGAATTTTTGCTTCTGCACGGTCCAGATTTTGATTCAAAATTCGGGTGTCTTGATTCAGGTCATCCATTTGCCAGCGTGGGGCAAGCAAGCCTGAATCTTCTTTTAACGCGTCTTCAGCAAAGAACAAATGGCTTTGTAAAGTACGTTTGAGATGTTTGGGTGCAAGTTGTAACTTACCAATTTCATGCGCAAGGCTTGGACCAATCCAAGGGCTTAGATGCGAAGCTAAATCAGGCTCAGCTTGCTGCATAATGCGCTGGATATCCTGCAATAAGTGATAATCACCTTGCAATGGAATATTGCCGACATCTTCAGCCAACAGCAGTTTGAGGAGCTCGACGACCGTTTTGACATGTAAGGTCGCCGTTGCTTCAGTTATGTTTGACTGCTGCTCGAAAGGGCGTTGCTCAAAGATGGATGCGGTTTCAGTATGTCCTGTTGGCGTCGGTTCTAAGCGAACTTTCTGATCGTCAAAAAACACATCCACCGACAACTGTGGTGAGTCGATCACCACACGAAGCATTTTGCCTTGCAATTCATTCAGTTGGATGCGGGTAATCGCATCCAAATCAATGACATGATGAATTAAGCGTTCAACTGCACCAAGTGCGAGAATCGACCACATAGTTCAGCCTGCAGTATTAAAGTTTGAAACCACGGTGTACAGCCACGATACCACCCGTTAAGTTGTGGTAATCACAGTTTTGGAAGCCCGCATTTTCCATCATACCTTTAAGAGTACGTTGGTCTGGGTGCATACGAATTGATTCTGCAAGGTATTTATAACTTTCAGAGTCATTCGCTACGATTTTACCCATGATCGGTAATGCAGTGAATGAGTACAAGTCATACAGTTTTGAGAATGGTTCAAATACCGGTTTAGAGAATTCTAAAATCAGTAAACGACCACCTGGCTTAAGAACGCGGTACATTGCAGCTAGTGCAGCATCTTTGTCAGTCACGTTGCGTAGACCAAATGAAATGGTCAATAGGTCAAAACTGTTGTCTGCAAAAGGTTCTAAAGTTTCAGCATTGGCCAAAACGAAATCGACATTGGTACAACCAGCATCAATGAGGCGGTCACGACCGACATTGAGCATCGATTCATTAATGTCTGAAAGCACCACATGACCTGTCGGGCCAACTTCACGGCTAAATACTTTGGCAAGGTCACCAGTACCGCCTGCAATATCTAGGACGTGCTGACCGCGACGTACACCAGACATGTTAATGGCAAAACGTTTCCATAGACGGTGAATACCAAATGACATTAAATCATTCATGATGTCGTATTTTGCAGCCACTGAGTGGAAGACTTCCGCTACTTTTTGCGCTTTATCTTCGCTGCTCACGGTTTGATAACCAAAGTGCGTGGTTGCTCCAACGTTACCAGTATTCGCGCCACGTGGCAGATTATATTTGGGTACTGAACCTGTCACAGGTGTGTCGGTCAGACGTTGTTCTAAAGATTGTTGCTGACCTTGCGCTGTCCCTTGTGGTAAAGGCTCAGTTAAGAATGGACTCACTTTGTCTGTATTTTGTGCCGACTCAGGTGTAGGGGCAGGCGTTTGATTCTCGTTAGACATTAGAGTCACTCCTAACTTATAAATAGGGTTAATGTTGCTTTGCAAGCATGATGACAGATTCTCTGTTGTTATACAGCAGTCATTTGCATTTGTTGTGAATAATATACAGAAAAAATAAGGGTCTGCTGTAATTGCTTTGCAAATCCCCTATAAAAAATCTGAATTCAGTCTTGCAAGCCCAGTTTGTTTTATATCAAACATGGGCTTTGTGGGATGTGAGTTTTGTTAAGCCGCAGGCTGAAACGGGTTCGGGTCACCGGCATGTACACGGTCAATGATTTGGCGTTCTACAGCGGTAAATTCGCGGACAAATTTTTCTGCTGACTTGAGCGGTTTCATCGCCAAGAAGCCATCTTGCATAAAGTCGTACATCACTTCGAAGTTGTATTTGTTTGCTGCGCCCTTACACATTTTAAAGGCGGTATAGACCATAAACGAGCGCATATATTTATCTAAATTACGACCTAAATCGTCTAACAGTTGCAGCTGCAACATGCGGTCTTTACCTTGATCGAGCTTGAGATAGGTCTGACGCATCATTTCATCGGTCAGGGTTGGATTATTTGGATAATCTTGCAGTAATTGCATGGCTACTTGTTCATCGAGCTGTACGGCCAATATCGCAAGTTGTACGCCCGAAGTGCCAGTCTTAATGGCATTATCTGGAATTAGTTTTTCTGCTTTATGCGCATAGCGGGTGAGACGTGCAATTTGTGCAGCTAATGCATCAAAATCAGGACCGCCATATAAACGGTTAATAAAATATTCAGACATCAGTACATTGTGTTTTTCAGCAAATTGCACAGCATGCGTACGTTGCATGCGCTGTTTTTGCCACTGTTGGACATCTTGTAAACGCTGTAAAATTTCTGGCTTTTTGTGGTAATTCAACTGGTAATACAGTTCAAGTAAATCATCTAATACCGCAAGTTTGGACATTGAGTGTCTCAATTATTTTTTAGATGTTTGAATCTTAGTGGGTGTTGGAGCTTAGGGCTATGACAAAGTGACGAAATTACAGGTCAATCTGAGTCAGTTTGTTGCAGAAACGGTCATATTTTGCATTTCAGCACATACATGAAAGCATTGTTGTGTGATGAACGGCATGGTTATACTCAAAACAGAATAAAACCAAGGGTCCGCCATGAGCTTAAAAGAAACAGAATTTCAATTGATGGATGAAGAACAACTCTCGGTTGAGCTGATTGAAGCGCAGTATCAACTGAAAAATACCAGCCGTCAGCCCAATGCCAAAAGCATGTTGATTTTAGTGAGTGGAATCGAGCTTGCGGGTAAGGGGGAGGCCGTCAAACAGCTCCGTGAATGGGTCGATCCACGTTACTTAAGGGTGAAAGCGGATGCCCCGATCATATTTAATCCAAAACAAACCTTTTGGCAGTCTTATGCACGGTTTATTCCTGCCGAAGGGCAAATTATGGTGATGTTTGGAAACTGGTATAGTGATTTGCTCAGTACCGCCATGCATGTGTCGAAGCCTTTGGATGAAACCTTATTTGATGAATATGTCGAGAACATGCGGGCTTATGAACGAGACCTAAAAAATAATCATGTCGATGTGATTAAGGTCTGGTTCGATTTATCTTGGAAATCTTTACAAAAACGTTTGGATGAAATGGACCCGAGTGAAGCGCGTTGGCATAAATTGCATGGTTTAGATTGGCGCAATAAAAAACAATATGACAACTTGCAACGTTTACGTCAGCGTTTTAGTCATGACTGGATCATTATCGACTGTGAAGATGAGCAAGTCCGTGATCAGCAATTTGCACAGTATATTTTACGCACTTTAAAACATTGTCCAACACATGAAACTAAAGCGGTAGGGCGTTGGAAACAAGCCAAAACACCACAGGCGTTATTGGAACCCAGCACTGCCGTCGCTGATGAAGCCGATTATAAAAAAGAATTAAAAAAATTAAGCCGTAAGGTGGCTGAAGCTTTACGTTTTGATTCATGCAACGTGGTGATCGTGTTTGAAGGGATGGATGCCGCAGGGAAAGGCGGAGCAATTAAACGTATTGTTAAAAAGTTAGACCCACGCGAATATGAAATTCATACCATAGCAGCACCTGAAAAATATGAACTACGCCGTCCTTACTTATGGCGCTTTTGGAATAAAATTGTCCCTGAAGAGAAAATCACGATTTTTGATCGCAGTTGGTATGGTCGTGTTTTGGTTGAGCGGATTGAAGGATTTGCTAATACCGTTGAATGGCAGAGGGCATACGATGAAATTAATCGCTTTGAAAAGGATCTATATAACAGTCAAACGGTTGTCATCAAGTTCTGGTTAGCCATTGGAAAGGATGAGCAAGCTGCAAGGTTTAAAGCTCGAGAAGAAACCGCACATAAGCGTTTTAAAATTACTCCAGATGACTGGCGGAATCGTGACCGTTGGGATGATTATCTCAAAGCTGCCGCAGATATGTTGCAACGCACGGATACAGAATATGCGCCGTGGCATGTGATTGCGACCAATGATAAGCATAGTGCTCGTTTACAAGTGCTAAAAACGATTTTAGCGCAGTTGAAAGCAGATTGATTTTATGATGAAAGCAGATTGATTTTATGAAAAAAGCCACGCAATTCGTGGCTTTTTTCTTCATTTTCAAAACTCGCTCATTTTCAGATTTACTTCATCTTTAGATCTATGGTTTAAATCACTTTGATTCTTAAATCTTGTTGATGCGCTATACATCGTTTCGTTAACCATTGTTAGGCGTTGGGACAGGTTGGTTCGGAAATTTCTGTTGAATACGCTTCGCCAATTGGTAGCTTTCTTCTACATGGGTTTCAGCGACTTTTTTCATCACAATATAACCCAAACTGGCTGCCACCAATTGTCCACCTAATGGAATAAATTTAGTGACTTGTTTGGTAATATATTTTGCTGCAATGTTATTCAGCGATTTTTTCATGGCGGTTCGTGCAACCACTAAACCAGAAAATTCGACACCACGTTTACGCAGTTCCGTCCAATGAATTTGTTTGGTTTTTGGATCATACACACTAATTTGATCTGGCGCTAAACCAAAACGCGCATTAATTTCTGGAATGAGCTGTGACAAAATTCCGACGTCAATCACCACATCCAAAAATGGCACAGGAATAATAGCTGCACCTGCTGAAAAATAAGCACGTTTTTTGACGAGCTCTAAGCATTCAGCGCGAATAATGTCCAGATTTAAGTTAGGGTCGATGGAATCAGGAATGTTATCAATTTTCATAAGCAGATACCCTTGATACTGGATTGGTTTTTTTCTCATAAAGTATCATTAAGATACTTGTTTAAAAGCATTTTTTGCAATCTATTCTCTTGTCAAAGTCGCATAGACAGCCCAAGATGTATAGTAAATAATCATTGTTGTTTTGTAGTAGTTGGTCACGCAGGCTGTAAAGGTAATCCATGGCAATACATGTAATTCAAAGTCAACGAATCGAAGTTTTGGTGGATTGTCTAATCGAAAAATTGAAATCGAATCAATCGACCAATGCTTTGTCCGTCTTGCAAGAACGACATATCGTGGTGCCCGATCAAGCCATTGCTGCATGGTTAGAAAAACAAATTGCTGAAAAAATCAGTATTAGTGCCAATATTAAGCATCATCGTAAAATTTTAGGGTTGCAGTGGAAAGCCTACGATTGGGCCTTGCCGAATAAACAAGACCGAGAGCGGATTAAAGGTATCAATATGCCGCCGTTGATTATGCAATGGCGTATTTATAATGCTTTAGCGGTTTTTATTGCAGCTGATCAGTTTGATGCAGCACAGATTCCGACAGATGTTCAGCCCTTAGTTCAGCGTATTTTTGACAGCACAGCACAGCTCTCAGATCGAAAAAAACGTGAGCAAAAGCGGCAAGAAATGTTGTACTGGATCGCTGCTCAAGTCACTCGGCTTTTTACCAACTACATGGCCTTTCGTGGCAGTTGTATTCATACCCCAGATGAAGGTGTTGAGCACTGGGTTTGTCCACATTGCGATACTGACTGGCTAAAAGCGTGGAGTTATAACCAGCCGTTAAATATTATGCAACTTACAGGTCTGAAACCTGAACAAGCCGATGAATATCTACCGACTCAGGCTCGACAACTGGAGCATTGGCAGCGTTGGCTGTGGCATCAAGTATTCCAAAAAGACTTTAATGACCGTCAGGAAATAGACAATAAATTTTGGTTTGCCTTGGCGCATGCTGAGCAAAATCGGCAGCAGCAATTTGATTTGGATGCTGAGGATGATGAGCGCGATGATGATGAGCGTCACCAAACCTATAACGGTTTGCCTGAACAGATTTTCGTCTTTACGACCTTAGAATTACCCCCTGCACAACTGAAATTTTTATATCGCTTGGCAGCGTATACCGAAGTGCATCTGTTGTATTTCAACCCATCGCGTGAGTATTGGGCAGACATGGTCGATCCCGTATGGAAAGATCGTTATAACTTGAAATTACAACAGCGTTATATTGAGCGAAATCCCAATGTCGGCACGGCACAAATTCAGGCCTATCTGAGTACGACCAATGCGGAATTTCGTGAATCTCAGCATTCATTACTGACGCGTTTAGGTAAACGTGCGCGGGATAACTTTGCATTATTGGTGAATATGTCTGGTGGCGAAGGCTGGGAAGATATTTTTCCAGACACCGAGCCGACAACACTGCTCGCTCAAATTCAATATGACATCATGACCTTAGAAGAACCCGAGCAGCATCAATATGCACTCGCGGGGGCAGATGAATCGATTCAATTTCATGTCTGTCATTCTAGCCTGCGTCAGTTAGAGGTTTTACGTGAACAGTTGGTGCATTGGTTGGCCGATGGCACGGAACAAGAGCCACGCCATCCGAGTGATATCTTGGTCTTGGTGCCAAACTTAAAAGAACTGGAACCGCATATTCGGACGGTCTTTTCGACGACTCGAGGCATGGGTCGCAGTGCTGTGGATTTACCTTATATCCCAGTCAAAATTGCAGGGGTGGTCAGTCAAGATATTCAAAATGCATGGCAAGCCTTTGTTGGACGCATTGAAATTAGTCAAGGTCGTTTTACCGCAGAAGATTTTCATGATTGGCTGAATTTGAATGCGGTGCAAGAACTGTATCAGCTCGACCATGTGCAAATGGAACGTATGATGGAACTGCTGATTCAAGCCGGTTTCCGTCGTGGTTTAGACGAACAGCACATGTTGGCTTATTTGTCCGAGCAAGACCGAGATTATCGTTATACCTTTAAATTTGCATTAGACCGTTTGGCTTTAGGGATTGCGATTCCACAACATGCCGTATTTGAGGACACCTTAAGTTTTGCAGGGGTGTTGAGTAGTGATTTTGAGTTGGTGCAAACTTTAATTCAGATCTACCGAGATATCAGTGCGCGTCGAGATTGGCTCAATCCAAATCTCAGCGCACAGACGGTCAAAGCATGGTTGCAACAATTAGACGCAGATTTGAAGCCTTTTGTGGAGGCCAGTGGTCGTGCATTTGAAACCATTCGCAGTGTGATGCGTGCGATGACGCAACGTCTGCACAATGCTCAAAGTGATAAAGTTGAGTCGCTCCCCAATAGCTTTAATTTGCCATTATCTTTGCTGCTCAAAGAAATACAACAAGGCATCGATAGCTCTGCCGATCAGATCGAACCGACAGGATCCGTGACCTTTGCGGACATGGGGAAAATCCGCCAAGTCCCATTTTCATTGGTGGTGTTGATGAACATGGATAGTGGTAAGTTTCCACGTCGTGATCAGCAAGTGCCTTTTGATTTGATGGATGTGTTTAAACCGGTTTTGGGTGATCGCTCTCGTTTGGAAGATGATAAAGGTGCATTTCTAGATGCCTTGTTATTTGCCCGACAGTCCTTGTGGATTTTCTATAATGGCTTTGATGTCAATGATGGTGAAAGTCGGGAGCCATCCTCTGTGATATATGAATTTAGCCAGTTCCTCGCACGGATGATTCAGCCGCAGCAATTGAACCAACCCCATGATGCCATGCTGGATTTGGATGGCTTACGCATTCCACAGCAGCTCGAGCCGCTATACCATATTTATCCTTTGCAGCCTTTTGACCCGATGGGTTTTCAGCAGTCGAAAAACTTACGATATAAAGATCAATGGTTTGCTGTGGCGGAACATATTTTAGATCAGTCTGGTCAACGCCAATCGTGGATTAACCGTGATTATCCTGTGCATGATGAACAAGAAGTACGGGTTTTGGATGGTCAGGAATGGATTAAAGATGTGGTGTTTCCAGCTCGTGCATATTTGAAAACGCTTGGCGTGGCCAGTGTCTATACCGGTGACCAATTACCACAGCAAGAGCCTTTATTGCTCGACCGTTTACAGCAATATCATGTCCGTGACTTATTGCAAAAGCATTATGTGCAACCTGCCTCTCGTGTCCACCAAGCTGAGGATCAGAACTCTACGACTCCAACTGAACCGGATATGGCCTTGTTCCAAGATGTACTGCCTGTGGGACATAGTCAAATAGCGACTTGGAAGCTCAGTTTGCAAGAGCAGGCACAGTTATTAGAGCGTTTGGATGGACGCCGTGTAACCGCGACCACCTTACAAAACTTACAGCTTGAACCGCATTTGATACTGAGTATCACCGTGCCTGAAGACTCTCAGAGTATGCATTGGTTAAGCTGTATGGCGTCTGGGGCAAAGCCTAAGCGTCAGACGCAAACCTGGCTCGAATATCTATTGTGGTTGAGCTATTTAGACTTAGGCGATGAGGGCGCGACGTATCGTCGTGAAGTGATTTGTAATGATAAAAGCATAGTCTGTTGTGGATTAAGCTCTGCACAAGCCAAGCTGCAGCTCAGTGAATGGGTGGCGATGTGGAAACATGCACAAAAACGTCCTGTGGTGCTGCCTGCTGCCTTAATTCGCCAAGAAAAATGCACTTGGGTGGAAAATGAAACAGGCCAACTCATGCCTGATAATTTTGCAAAGCTTCAAGAGGAATGGCTGAAAAATCATAGTTTTGGTGGAGTGGAGTTGGAGTCGAATGAAGCCAATAGCCACCATCGTGATTGGAGCTTTATTTTACAGCAACAAGCGGCAGATGAACTTCTGGCATTGTCCTGTCGTTATTATGCAGAACGTTTATATCATGTGATGGATACCGAGGCGGATGACGGCCTAAAAAAACTCAATGTCATCAAGCCTGAGGTGAAAAAATGAATATGCCACAGCAAACGATGAATATGTCCACCAACCCGATTGCAGACATGAGCTTTACAGGACTCCATTGGATAGAGGCTTCTGCGGGTACAGGGAAAACCTATACGCTATCCAGTCTGATGGTGCGGATTTTTCTCGATCGTTATATGCCGAATCAGGTCATTGCCACTACCTTTACACGTAAGGCTACAGCGGAACTCAAAGCGCGGGTACGACTGCGGATTGAAGAAACCCGTGACTTTATTTATAGCCTGTTGGCGGCACCTCAAGATGAGTTGGCCGAACTTCAGCAGAGTTTGAATGACCCTTTGTATCAGCAGGTGTTGAAAGATCATGGGCATCATTTAGATTATGCCTACAATCGGCTGAACGTGGTCTTACAACAATATGAAGAACTCTTTGTCGGAACTTTAGACAGCTTTAGTCAAAAGTTATTACGTGAATTTGCCTTTGAAAGTGGTCGTATCGAACAGGTGCAAATCAGTGAAGATGAAGATCTACATATTGAACGTATTATTCATGATTTATTAAGAGATTGGATTCAGCAGCAGCCTGCGCATTTGATTGAATATTTGCTGTTGAATCATCAGTTGAAAGGCCCTGAATATTATCTGGGCGTGGTAAAGGAAAGTCTAAACTTCCCATCGGTGGATTTACGTGTCCCTGAATTACCCGAAAATGCTTTGGCACATTTTGAGGCGATGTGTCATCAGCTTGCGCAAATGCTGCCTGCTGCTCGAGTAGAACTTGCAGCGTGTTTTGATGCCGCAAGTCATTATAAAAACTTGGTGGACGCTCGACGTTTTAATAAAGGGGCATTCTTTGTCACCTTTAACACACGCATTCCCGAGTTTTTACAGCACTTTGAAGCTGCGGGTAGCCAAGGGGTATTGACTCAGTCCGACGTGTTACAACCGACAATGAAAGCCATTCGTTCATTGTTTTATGATCCGAATAAAACTGAATTCAAGCCACGTGTATTTAAAGACAAAGTCGTTGAAGAGCAGCCAGATGTCTCAAAAGAATTTTATCAACATGCTTTTGTGCAACAACTCCGAGCGGTGCTCAATGCTTATGAACATATCAATCAAGCAGAACAATTTCTAAACTTTTATTTGGCACAGGAAGTCAAAAAGCGTTTACCTCAAGTGTTGTCCCACGCTGGCGAAACCACCTTTTCACAACAAATTAGGACCTTATCGGAAGCCTTACAGCAAAGCTCAGCAGCAGGGAAAGACAGTTTTGCCGCTCATGTTTTGGCACGATATCCGCTGATTTTAGTCGATGAATTTCAAGACACCAACCAAGATCAAGATGACATGCTATCCAGTATTTGGCGGGTCAAGGAGCGCTTACATCAGGGCTGTATGATTATGGTCGGCGACCCGAAACAGGCGATTTATGGATTCCGTGGCGGTGACATGCTGACCTATCGTAAAGCGCGTCATGATATTCAAAGCAAGGGTGGACGTTGTTATACCTTGAACAAAAACCATCGTTCAGTCAAAAACTTGGTTGAAGTGGTGGATGCCTTGTTTCATCGGCAAATGGACTTTGGTGAGCAAGTTGAATACACCCCGATTCAAGCAGGTGAGCGTGAGCATCCGCCGTTGATTGATCATGATCAAGTCAATCCACAACCTCTGCGTTGGTTGGCTTTGGATGAAACGCTGAATGAAGCTGAGCAAGTGGCTTGGCAGATTCAGTCATTGCTCAACCAAGCTCAGCAAGGACATTTATATTTTCAAGACAACAATACCCAGCGAGCACTGACAGCAAACGATATTGCGGTCTTGGGGCAAAACCATTTCGACTTAGAGCAAGTGCAACAATGTTTATTGCAGCTCGGCGTTCCTTGTTATAAAGCATCTCGGGACAGTGTCTATAAAAGTTCCGTCGCACAAGATGTAGCCGCTTTGCTGACCGCGATTTTGAATCCCTATCAAGAAGCCAAGGTGAAACGTGCGCTGCTGAGCCGTTTATTGGGTTTTGATCTGAAACAATTGGTCGCACTCGAACAGCAAGCGGATGGACTCAGCGACATCATCGAAAAACTCGAACAGATTCGACAAATTTGGAATGAGCAAGGATTCCGCAGCGCGTGGAATAGCTGCATGACGGTCTTTCAGGTGTGGACGCGTTTGGTGGCTGGGCAAAGTCGAGATAATGAACGCACAGTGGTGAATTTACGCCATATCGCAGAATTATTAAGTCAGCAAAGTGAACACTACACCGGTGCGCATAAGCTCTATCAATGGTTTATTCGCCAAATCAATTTAGGCATCAATAATGAAAGCACCCAAGAGCGAAAATTGACTGGGCAATTGGGGGTGCAACTGATGACGATTCATGCATCCAAAGGCTTAGAGTTTGGTTGTGTATTTTTATTGGGAGCAAATGCAGGCTTAAGTGAAAAAGGCAATTTGAATTTTTCCCTTAAAGACAATCAGCAAAAAAGCCTTGGGTTAGAACGTGTGATTGCCGTGAAGTCTTCGGACTTACCCGAAGATGATATTCAACAAAATGATGCGCGCAATGAAGCAGAGCATCATCGCTTGTGGTACGTGGCGTTGACCCGTGCCAGTTATCGTGTCTATGCCGTGCTACGTCATCATGAAGTAGAAAAGAAACAAATGGCAGAAGCGCGTTCAGGACTGACTTTTTGGCGTGGAAGCGAACCTGATCTGTTCCAACATGCAGAAAGTGTGGATGCTGATGTTTTGCGTGCAGCACCACCAATTTTGACTCAGACTCAGGTTGAAACTGTTGTATTAGACGCGGAAGAAATTCCCAACAGCCATTTTTATCCACGGGAAACCACCAGTTTTACCGCGCTCACGCGTACGGCACATAAGACACATATACAACGTGACCAACTGGCAGCGGCAATGAACGAACAGGAAGACAGTGCTGCCGATGAAGTTGAACAGCTTGAAATCGTTGAAGCAGAAACGGCAGAGAAAATAAGCTGGATTAAACGGCATTTTCCAAAGGGAACCAAGCCCGGAAGTTTCTTGCATAAATTGATGGAAAAAGTTCGATTTAGCACCCCAGAAGAGAAGTTGGCCAAAGCCATCGCATCACGTTTTCATAGTGATGTTGAGTTTGATTCGCCGCAAATGTTGCAAAACTTAATGAAACAGTTCGGGCAAACGGCAAACCCTGAGCAAGATGAAGCTGAACTGATTGAAGAAATGCGGGAATGGTACAGTCAAATTATTCATACACCATTGCATGATGGTTTTAGCTTGCATCAGTTAAACGATGGCGAATATCGTTCGGAAATGGATTTTCATTTGAGTATGGCAGATCGTGCATTGGCGATACGTAAAATACGCATGCTATTTGAAAGCCTAAAAGAGCCAGATTTACAAATACAAGATTTGAATGATGTGTTTACAGCACGCTATCTGACGGGGTCGATTGACTTGGTGTATTTTGATGGTCAGCGCTATCACATTGCCGATTATAAAAGTAATTTCTTAGGCGATCAGACCGCACATTATGATCATGCCTATATTCGAGAAAGTATGAGTCATTCCAGTTACTGGTTGCAGGCTGCATTATATTTGGTGGCCCTGCATCGTTATTTGAAAGCCGTGATGAAAGACTATGATATGACGCAGCATTTGGGTGGGGCGAGTTATCTGTATCTTCGTGGTATGGATGGACAGTCCGATCGTGGGGTATATCACTGGAAGCCGGCGGATACATTCATTCAAAACCTCGATGCAATATTGAGCGAAAAGGTTGTGGCTAAAACGTGAAAAAGCACGAAAAAGATAAAAATATTCACGCTGAAACAATAAGTTGCTTTGTGGATAAGTTTGAGGATAACTGTGTGGAAAATGATCAAAAAGCCTTGTCAGCACAGCCTTTGCACGCGGGACAAGAAAACACTGTAGAAATGCAGGTTTTAGTTACCCAAAATCCCCAAGAAACTGCTGATTTAGATGCGGTTTTGCCGGATTGGATTGACTATTTAATCCAACATTATTTACCCAATCAGGCCAGTCATCCTGCTGCAAATCAGTTAATTCAACAATTGATGCAAGCCGTGGAAAAAGGCGACAGTTGTATTTTGGCCGAAGATGTACAGATTCAATGTTTGGCTCAGATGGTTCAGCTTGAGCAAGCTGAAAAAACGCCGGTTGCGCCTTTTGTATTTGATTCACAGCGACTGTATCTCTATCGCTATTGGGCATTAGAAAATGCTTTGGCGAAGCAAGTCGCACGTTTAAAGCAGCAAACTGAGCAAGATCTTAATCAAACGCAGACGCTTAATATTGAAAAAGATTTACTGACCGATCCCCATCAGATCCAAGCACTGCACATGGTGTGTCAGCACAATTTTAATATCATTACCGGTGGGCCTGGGACAGGTAAAACTTATACCTTGGCTCGGATTATTGCCGTGTTGAATGAGCAAAATCCAAATTTAAGAATTGCGATGGCAGCGCCGACAGGAAAAGCGGCGCAGCGAATGGAAGAAGCCTTACAAGCAGCGTTTAAAGATCCTGCATTGCAGCATTATTCGATTATTCACAAACATTTGAAACCCGTAACTTTGCATCGTCTATTGGGTTTAGGGACGCGCGCTATCCCGCGGTTTAATGAGCGCCAACGCTTACCCTATGACGTCATTGTGGTCGATGAAGCCTCCATGTTGGATTTAAGTTTGGCGCAGATGCTATTCGCGGCAATCCCTCAACACAGCAAGCTGATTCTCTTAGGGGATGCAGAACAGTTGGCTTCGGTCGATGTTGGCGCTGTTTTGGCCAACCTTCAGGATGTTGATGCCTTACAAGCCCACCGTACCCATTTACAGACCAGCCGCCGTTTTGTACAGGGTGCAGCCATTGGTGAGTTTGCTCGTTTTATTCAACAACAAGAACAACAGCAAACAACCACAGAAGTTCTGGCGAAATTCGAACATCAGGTGGTATCTGCATCCGAACTTCAGCCGATTCAGCTGACACCGAATATGAGCGATGTGATTCAGTTGCAATATCTCCCCGAAGCCACGAACAGTGCGGCACATTGGGCAAAATATTATGATCAACTGATGTATGGTTTTCAGCCCTATGTGGCATGGTTAAAACAATGGCCAGAGCAACCCGCTGAATATGCAAATTGGTCAGCCCAATTGATTCGCTATTTTGATGATTATCGGATTCTATCGGCCATTCGACATGGAAAATTAGGCTTACACGAACTCAACCAGCAGATTGAACTTCGGGTCTTAAATACCTTGGGTGTGTTGAAACAAGGGGATTGGTATGTCGGTCGTCCAGTCATGATGACCTATAACGATTATCAACTTGGACTATCAAATGGTGATATCGGGATTTGCTTAAAACGACCGATGACGGAAAAGTCGCAGTTTGAGGTTTATTTTCCAAGTTTGGATAAATGGGTGGTGGCAACACGGTTACCTAAAAGTATAGAAACCGCCTATGCCTTGACCATACATAAGTCTCAAGGTTCTGAATTTACCCATACGGCGGTAGTTTTGGAAAATCATGCTACCGAAATGATGAGTAAAGAGCTGATTTATACCGCCATCACTCGTGCCAAAAAAGTGGTGAGTTTGCTTGTTGCAAAAGATGCATTGGCAAAAGCGCTTATAAAAAGAACAGCGCGAGTTAGTGGTCTGTTAGAAAAAATTAACAATCACCTACCTTTGTAAAGCCTAGGCAAAATGTACCGTATTTTGTAAGAAATGGCTTACATCGATTCAGGAGATTTGCGCATAGAGCTTTTTAGAGCTTTTTGAGAAGATGACTTCACAGAAAAAGAACTCAACACGGATGGTTGAGTAAAATCGCAAAAGTATAAGAATAACGTCAAAAGACAGCGAACTTACAGTGAAGTAAGGAAATAGGAAACTTACAGCCGCTAAGCCTTGTAGTTTTGGGAGAGACTACAGGGCTTTTTTATGTCTGGAAAATAAGAAATGCCTATACGCTGTAACAGAAAAGAAATAGAGCTTAACTGATGTACGAAAAAGCTTACATATAGATACGAAAAATACGACTTTTATCTAATAGCCGTTGTGGCAAAATCTACCACATAAGGAAGTGCAAGTTAAAACATGGAATGTTTGACATAAGGACGCGGAAAAGCGCCACATAAAACAATAAATAATAAAACAATAACTAAAAAAGAAGAAACTACAGCGCAAAAAAGCCCGAGCCTAGCTCGGGCTTTTTTTTAATCATTCCACTTTGAGTTTTGCATGCTAAACATCGAGTGGCAAAATATATCAAAAAATCAGTTTAAAATTCATTCAATGACATCGCATTCAACATGTTAGAAATATGCGGTTTTGTGTCGCATAAAGTATCGAAACATATAAAAAATTTATAATGGAATCGATGTGAAAAAAAAGGCGCTATTATCGTCATGAAAACCTGACGAAGTCGGCCATCTCTTTTTGCAATTGGGACGATTTTCCCTTAATATAATGCACTTGCTGTAGTGATGCACGGCAGTCAGCTGATTTATCAGTTGATTCGTATCAAAAGTTAACTTTATAAGCATCTCGGAGAAATCGAATGGCTTTAACAAACGCAGATCGCGCAGAGATCGTTGCAAAATTCGCTCGCGCTGAAAACGACACTGGTTCACCAGAAGTTCAAGTAGCTCTTTTAACTGCTCAAATCAATGATTTACAAGGTCACTTCAAAGAGCACAAACACGACCACCATAGCCGTCGCGGTCTTATCCGTATGGTTAACCAACGTCGTAAGCTTCTTGACTACCTTAAAGGTAAAGACGCTACTCGTTACAGCGCATTGATTGCTGCTTTAGGTTTACGTCGTTAATTCGATTTAAACTTTTATTTTCGGACTATTGCATGCTTAGTGCTGTATTACTGAAAACTAAAGTCTATCCAACCTTGGTTGGATAATGGGGAAGGGGCGTTGATTCGCTCCTTCTTTGTGTCTCAAATTAGTATTTTTAATTAATGTTTTTAATATCTAGTGAGGTCGGCTTCTAAGCTTTGTCATTTATGTTGCAGCGTTTGGGGCGTTGAGTGAATGCCAAACCTTAGGGGTCTCCACTAGAATAAAATCAGGAAAAAATAAAACATGTCGATGTTTAATATTATTCGTAAAGAATTCCAATACGGTCAGCATCAAGTTGTCCTAGAAACAGGTCGTGTTGCGCGTCAAGCGAACACTGTAATCATCACTATGGGTGGTGTACAAGTTCTTGTTGCCGTTGTTGCTCAACCAACAGCTAAAGCAGGTCAAGACTTCTTCCCATTGACTGTTAACTACCAAGAAAAACAATATGCTGCAGGTCGTATCCCGGGCGGTTACGGTAAACGTGAAGGCCGCGCGTCTGAAGCTGAAACTCTTATTTCACGCTTAATCGACCGTCCAATCCGTCCGTTGTTCCCAGAAGGTTACTACAACGAAATCCAAGTGACTGCGACTGTGATTTCTTCTGACAAAACGATGGATGCTGACATTGCTGCAATGTTAGGTACATCTGCTGCACTTGCAATTGCGGGTACGCCTTTCCGTGGTCCAATCGGTGGTGCGCGCGTTGGTTTAATCAACGGTGAATACATCCTTAACCCGAACCACGAACAGCTTAAAGAATCTGACCTTGACCTTGTGGTTGCAGGTACAGAATCTGCAGTATTGATGGTTGAATCAGAAGCGAAAGAACTTTCTGAAGACCAAATGCTTGGCGCTGTATTGTTCGGTCATGACGAAATGCAAATCGCGATCCAAGCGATTAAAGAATTTGCTGCGGCTGCTGGTGCAACAGAGTCTACTTGGACTGCACCTGCGAAAAACGAAGACCTTCGTGCAAAATTAAAAGAAGCGTTTGAAGCGAAAATCTCTGAAGCATACACAATCGCTGTTAAACACGATCGTTATGCAGCACTTGATGCGCTTCAAGCTGAAGCTGTTGCTCAATTTGTTCCAGAAGAAGACGTTGACGGTATCGCTGACGACTTAGCTGAATTATTCGAAGACCTGAAATACCGTACAGTACGTGACAACATCTTGTCAGGTAAACCACGTATTGATGGCCGTGATACTAAAACAGTTCGTGCGCTTGACGTACAAGTTGGCGTGTTAGACCGTGCTCACGGTTCTGCATTATTCACACGTGGTGAAACTCAGGCGTTGGTAACAACAACTTTGGGTAATACACGTGATGCGTTAATGGTAGATACATTAGCGGGTACGAAAACTGACAACTTCATGTTGCACTACAACTTCCCTGCATACTCTGTAGGTGAAACTGGTCGTGAATCTGGTCCTAAACGTCGTGAAATCGGTCACGGTCGTTTAGCGCGTCGTGGTGTACAAGCTGTACTTCCAGCAGCTGACCGCTTCCCGTACGTGATCCGTATCGTATCGGACATCACTGAATCTAACGGTTCATCTTCAATGGCTTCTGTATGTGGTGCTTCTCTATCACTTATGGACGCAGGTGTTCCACTTAAAGCGCCAGTTGCGGGTATCGCAATGGGTCTAGTCAAAGAAGGCGAGCGTTTCGCAGTTCTTTCTGACATCTTGGGTGACGAAGACCACCTTGGCGACATGGACTTTAAAGTAGCAGGTTCTGCAAACGGTATTACTGCACTTCAAATGGACATCAAGATCGAAGGTATTACTGAAGAGATCATGGAAGTTGCATTGAACCAAGCGTATGCAGGTCGTATGCACATCTTAAATGCAATGAACCAAGTAATTTCACGCGCTCGTCCTGAAATCTCTATGCACGCGCCTACATTCCAAGTGATCAACATCAACCCTGATAAGATCCGTGATGTGATTGGTAAAGGTGGCGCAACGATTCGTGCGATCACTGAAGAAACTAAAGCAGCAATCGATATCGAAGATAACGGTACAGTTCGCGTATTTGGTGAAACTAAAGCGGCTGCTTCAGCTGCTGTTGCGAAAATCCAAGCGCTTACTGCTGAAATCGAACCAGGTACAATCTACACTGGTAAAGTGATTCGTATCGTTGAATTTGGTGCGTTTGTAAACATCCTTCCAGGTACTGATGGCTTACTTCATATCTCTCAAATTTCTAACGAACGCATTGCGAACGTTTCAGACGTATTATCTGAAGGTCAAGAGATCAAAGTACAAGTTGCTGATGTCGACAACCGCGGTCGTATCAAATTAACCATGAAAGACATCGAACAAGCTTAATGGTTTGTTGATTCACAGGGTTTCGGCTCTGTGAATGGATTCTAAAAAGCCTTGAGTGCAGTCAGAGTATGAACTTTGACTTGCTCAAGGCTTTTTTATGGCATCATGCAAAAAGTAAACACAATAATAAATGAGATATGCAAACCTATTATTTTTTTCAGCATCCAACAGCCGCGCATATCTATGTGCAAGACCAAGTGCAATGTGAGCATCATCCTGAACTTGAGCCTGAGTTTATTTGGATTGATTGTACCCGTGAAGATGTCGTCAACCGCCCAGAGCAGTGGCAGAGTGATATTTTTCAGGCATCAGACTTGCGGGTCAATGAATACCATCTGCGGGATATTTTAAATTTAGAGCATCCGTGTGCTTTTGACACACTTGATGATTACGATTTATTAATTTTTAGAAAAATGGTCACACCCGATGACCAAATTGCTGCAGGTGCAGAAGCTCTTGAAAAGCATGAGCGGGTCTTTGGTTTGGCGACCACCCCGATCAGTTTTTTGATCACGCCCCAAGTGCTGATCACGGTGCGCGAAAAAGGCAACAAAGCCATTGAAAGTTATATCCAACGGATTGAAACTTTAATTTCTCGTCCGATTGATGAACAAAATAAACCACGAAAATTAGCCATTACACCCTTAGATTTGGCATTGCGCTTACTGAATAATATGGTAGATGGATACTTGGATTTACGTGTTCCTTTGACCCGCCGTGTCGAGTTTTGGCAGCAAGAGTTGCTGCAAGGGCATCGGCGTTTTACCAAGTGGCATCAGCTGCTGCAGGAAAATATGGCCTTTCAGCAAGTGGAAAATTTGTGTGAAGAGCAAATTGAAGCCTTGCAAGAACTGCGTGATGAAGTTGTAGATAATTACCCGCATTTGAAAGGCAAAAAGCGCAGTGAAAAGCAGGATATCATGCTGGTTCGCGTAGATGATTTAACCAGCCATATCGAACGCATTCAAAAACATACCACACGATTACGCAGTGCCGTGCAGGCCGCCATTGATCTGCATTTTTCAGCCGTTGCCAACCAAACCAATGAAAATATGCGTATTTTAGCGATTATTACGGCAATTTTCGCACCATTAACCTTATTAACCGGCATATACGGCATGAACTTTGAGTTCATTCCTGGACTTAAGTCACCAACCGGTTTTTGGATCATGCTCGGAATCATGCTGATGACCACGATTTTACTGCTGTATTATTTTTATCGACGGCATTTGGTCGGGCGCGGTGAAAAAAGCGTGATTGATATGTTGGCACAGCAGCACGGCGATCAACACATGAATCTGTTTTGGTTTATGGATTATGAACCAATCAAACAGACGGTGAAGGGCACAGTCAAAGGTACGGTTAAAACCATGAAAGAAATTGAGAAGCTGACGAAACTCAAATAGTTCGCGTCAGTTTCTCTGATGGGGGGGTTTAGTTGCTAATCATTACGAATCCATGTGGTGCTACGTCCGAGTGCGGACACGCCAATATAGCCGCGCATGGTTAAACGTTTGCCATTCGCACTCAGCTTGGCTTTGCCTTTATAGACATTGCCCGAGAGGGGATCCAGCACGGTTCCATTGCTATATTCATTTGGATGTTGTGGGTCTGGTTTAAATCCTTTGATAACTTCGAGACTCACCAAGGGTGCATATTTGAGTTTGCCTTTGCGTTTTAAGCACACTTCGACCAAGGGCTTGTACGGCATTGGGCGTATTGCAGTAAGTGTTCCACTATACGTCCCGTCGGCATTTTTGACGATGGTCACATCACCGCGTGAATATCCTGTTTGGTCATCCATGGTTTTTCAAATACTCGTTTATCACTGGCATGTAATAGACTACTGAAACTGAGTAATGCCACCCAATAGGACATGATGCATGTGCATGATGAATCCTTTGTCATGATGTAATTGTTTTACATTTTGTTTTTTAAAGAATCTGCAGTACAACGCGATTTGACCGATCCTTATGGTCTTAGCAATTCAATTGCTTAGCCTCGTGGGTTGTACTGCGAACGACATGCATCATGAAAATTCCCCTATACGAGTCGATATCTCAAGATATATCATCATTTTCATTACTTTTCAGTAAGCGATAAATTTCATCTTTTAGCTTTAATTTCTTACGCTTAATGGTCTCAATATCCGTGTTGTAGTGATTAACAGGATCTAATTCCAATTGAATGATTTCGCGATCCAACTCATCATGTTCTTCAAAGATCCGCGCAAAATGCGGATTTTCATCACGTAACTGAGTGACCAAATCACGGTACTCAGGAAACATGTTTTTGACTTTTTTATTGCAATCTCGTGTTTTCATGGTTGTCGATCATTTCCTCTACAAGAAAAAAGAAAAACGCCCTGCAGGACAGAGCGTTCACGAATACATTTAGTGCGAATGAAGCTGTTGGTGTTTCACTTGGCGACGTAGTTGTTGGACTTCATCAATCAGGTCGAGCATCATGGCGACCGCAGTAAAACTGGCATCGAAATCTCGTTGAAGCCGATAGGCACGCCGTGCGCGAGATATATCATCGCCAAAAAATTGATGAATCCTGTCTTCTGAACGGCTAGGCAGAATATCGTATTCGAGTAGTTGCAGAACCCATTCTGGACTTTGCCCACAGGCAGAGGCAAAGTGTTGTAGATCAAAACTACTTTTTTCGTCTACGATTTCAGTCTGTTTACATCCGTCACAGACAATTTCACGATAATGAATTGTTGTCATGGTGCTCTCCTTAAGACTGTCGTGGATTAAATGACGGAAAAGCTTGAGCAAAAGCCGCATAAGCTTGTTGCTCTTGTTCTGTTTGTGCAGCTGGTATCACTATATTTAAAACCAGGTAAAGCTGTCCGGGTGTTTTGTTTGGTATCCCTTTGTCCTTTAATCGTAGCTGCTGTCCAGTACGCGCATTTTTAGGAATCTGTAGCTCTAATGTTTTGCCATCAGGACTGGTAAATGCAATTTTTTGACCCAATGCTGCTTCCCAAGGACTGATATTCAGTTGTTGGAAAATATCAGCACCTTCTACACGGGTTTGCTCGGTTTGTTTATACAAAATTTCAATGTATAAATCACCAGCAGCTCCACCGTTATAGCCAGCTTGCCCTTGGCCGGAGAGTCGAATTTGTTGACCTGATTTCATACCTGCAGGAATTTTGACTTGCAGGGTTTTACGTTGGACTTCAGGTTCACCATGGGCGTTGAGGCTTGGAATCTGTAAGGTGATATTCTGCGTTGCACCATGAAATGCGATTTCTAAATCCACTTCTAAACTGGCGTGTTGGTCTTCACCACGGAAGCTCTTGGTTTGGCGGTTTGCACGTTGATACTGATAGTCACCGCCACCAAAGCCTTGCCCAAAACGACCAAACAAGTCTTCAAATCCACTAAAGTCCGCATGCTGACCATCACTCGTCGATTGGCGATAAAACTGAGATTGGTCAAAACCACCTTGGTTGCCAGCATTAAACCCAGCAAATCCTTGAGGATGATCGAGTTCAAAATCGTATTGTTTTTTCTTTTCGGCATCACTCAAGGTGTCGTATGCAACATTAATCGCTTGCATACGCGCTTCAGCATCAGCCTCTTTACTGACGTCAGGGTGATATTTACGCGCCAATTTTCGATAGGCTTTTTTAATTTGATCTGCCGAAGCATCTCGGGCGATCCCTAAAGTTTGATAGTGATTGTCTGGCATACTCTCTGTATAAATATTGATCATGTTTAAATCAATATAGAAGGGTTCATCAAACTGTCATAGGGGCAAACTGCAGCTTATTGTTTCAAAACATGACAATAAAAAAGCCTCACGAGGAGGCTTTTAAAAACACATTTAAAATTAATATTTTATCCAAGTGACACTACGACCAATCACAGATACACCAACATACCCACGTATAGTTAAATGTTTTCCTGAAGCACTAAGTCTTGCTTTGCCTTTATAGATTTTTCCACCAATCGGGTCCAGAACTTTACCGTTTTGGAATTCACGTGGATTTTTTGGATCTTGTTTAAAGTCCCAAATAAATGGCAAGCCGATAAAAGGTTTATTTTTCAATTCACCTGGGCAGTTCGAGCAGACGCCCATTTTTTCAGTGCCAGGGACATTGCGTGTGGTGACAATGATGCCTTCATAGCTTCCATCGGCTTTTTTGCGAATTTCAACGTCTGCACGCGAATATCCTGTACGGTCATCGACGGTTTTCCACTTCCCCACTAGCGGATCGGTTTCCGCAGCGATTGATAATCCTGACAAAGTGCTAAGTAGTATTCCGGCAAATAATTGTTGATATATTTTTTTCATTTCATCCCCTGAAAATTCAGAATTGTGTTTTTAGAGTAAGTTGCCTAATTTATATATAAAGACCTACAAAATCAATGTGATAGTTTGTGATGTATTTGGCATATTTTTTTAAAACGCTGCTTTAATATGGAGTTTTTACTCTAATTTTTAAGTTAAAAAAGGCCTTTAATGATTTAAAGGCCTCGTGCTTAGTTTTTGACCCAAGTGACATTGCGTCCAATTGCAGAGCCTTCAGTACGACCATTGATGATCAAATGCTTGCCATTATTCATCAAACGAGCGCGTGCATTGTAGTGCTTGCCAGATTTGGGATCGAGCATTACACCACCCACAAATTCATTGGGCTTTTCTGGATCAGCGCTTAGGCCGGATAAGGTGGTTAAACCGACCATCGGTTTATTTTTCTGAGCACCGGTACATTGCGTGCACGTCGAGACATTTGCTGTTCCGGGGATGCTTCGGCTTTGAATAATAGTAGCTGAATACAGGTCATGTTTATCTTTACGAATCACCACATCGGCAAGGGAATAACCTGTTCGATCATCAATGGTTTTCCATGTCCCCACTAAGGGGTCAATCGCTGCCAAAGCAGATGATATACTGCATATTGAGAACATACCGAACAGGATAGAAAAGAGGAATTTAACAGTCATACAGTTACCCACATTACATAAAAAGCAGATGCCAGAAAATTAAAGGCATAAAAATATTATGGTTTTAATGTAGCCTGAAATAATATGAATGTTCTAGTGATATTTTAAGAAATGGTATTTATTTTTTGAGCCAAAACATGATCTTGTTGGCGCTAAATAAGGTTTATGCTGAACGTCTACGCACTAGTAAAATAGTCGGAATTCATCTCAAAGTAGATTATTATCGGCATGATGAACTCGTCTGGAGTTGAGTTCATCATGCCAATGAAAGCCAAATGGCGACTTTAGTTGACGCGGATCCAAGATACCGTCCGGCCGAGAAGCGTGGTTCCAACATAACCTCGAAGTGTCAGGACATTGCCGCGCGCATTCAATTGCCCTTTACCTTGATAAGTATTGCCTGAAAGTGGGTCGATCACCTTGCCATCGGTGTACGCATTCTCTTTTGTATTATGTTTAAAGCCAGAGAAGATCGGTAAACCAATTAAGGGTGCATTTTTGAGTTTACCTTCACATTTTTCACAAATCGTGGTGACAGGGCGGTTGGGGATGGCATGCACTTTGGTGATTTTACCGCTATAGCTACCGTCTTTTAATTTAGTGATTTGGACTTCAGCACGAGCATAGCCTGTTTTGTCATCTATGGTTTTCCATGTCCCGACGAGGTCTGCTGCATGTGCTGTCATTGGGCCAAAGTAGAACATGGCTAAAGCAATAGCGAGTGTTTTGAGTTTCATAATTTATCCAGTTTTTTTTACATTATTTTTCAATTAAAAATAAAGCTTTGTTGGTTTTTTTGACTTTATTTCTGGCGCGATTCTACTCGAAAAAAAATTGATCGCAAATACAGCTGATCATGTTGATGCTTTATAGTTCGAAACTATTCGGCGAAGCGGAATAAAGTAGCTGGTTTGGATTTTATCGGGACAATAAAAAAGCACCCCGAGGGATGCTTAGATTTAGGCTTTCAATCATCACTATGCCTTAGCTGAGGTGTTGACCAAAAAGGGATAGAGCTTCTTCTGCGGTAAAGGTATATTTTGTATTACAGAATTGGCAGTCCATTTCAATTGGGTTTTGAAACTCTAGGGTTTCACGAACTGCAGCAACACCAATTTGTTCAAGTGCTGTCGCACAGCGTTCTTTTGAACACGTGCAGCCAAATTTTAAGGCTTCAGTTTCAGGTAGACGAACTTCTTCTTCGTTATATAAACGATATAAAATTTCATTTGCGGATAAAGACGTTAACTCTTCTGCTTTTAAAGTCTCAGTCAGCATGGTTAAACGTGGCCATAGATCTTCATCGACACGGCGCTGTTCTTCTTCGCTGTTACGTGGTAATAACTGAATCAGTAAACCACCTGAACGACTGTTGCTGCTCGCCAAGACAATACGTGTTGGGATCTGTGCAGAGAGATCATAATATTGCATCAAGCAACCCGCTAAAGTCGGTTTGTCTAAAGGTACAATCCCTTGATAACGCTCACCAAATTCAGGCTCGATATTAATGAAAAGTACTGGGTTTACCAAGGCTTTCAGTACCGTGCTGCTGTCTTCAGCGGTTTGAAAGTGCGGGTCTTCTTCATAATCTGCAAGTGCGCGAACTTCACCGAGATGATTACATTCCGCCATTGCCCATTTAAAAGTGCCTGCAGCCTGAATTTGTAAGCTAATACGACCTTTAATTTTTAAGGTGCTGGCCAACAAGGCAGTCGCGCTGAGCATTTCACCCAAGAGAATTTGTACAGCAGGTGCATAGTCACGCTGTGCAAGAATCGTTTGTAGGGCTTCTTCAAGATGAACCACTTCTCCACGAACAGGGCTATCTTCAATAAAAAAGCGTTGGCGTAAATCTGACATAAAATTCTCCATAACCCTGCTTTAATGGTGACGATATTGTAAAACACAAGTCATTCATTATCATCTCTTGTGACATCAATACGATGACGTTGTAAGCTGCGTTGTAAATCAACACCTGTAGGTTTTTCACGGGCTTGCGCATCGCTTTCAAACAAATGTTCCAGTTCAGCTAAAGCGTTACGATGCGTTTCATAAATTTTTTGTTCATCGGTATAGATTTGCTGCTGTTGAGTCAGCAGTTTTTCATCATAATCACGGAACAATTCGATACTTTTATAGGCATCTTCATCGCTGATGCCTAAGTCGCACAGCATGTGATAGGCCATTCCTAAAGACGATAAATAGGTTTCACGCCAAATATGCTCAATCCCCAAATCACGCAGCAGATGTACCTGATGACGGTCACGCGCACGGACCAATAATTTTAACTGAGGGTAATTCAGGCGAATATGACGCGCCACGTTCATCGAGTCTTCAATATCATCTATGGCAAGGACGAACACTTTGGCATGTTCAATGCCCGCAGCGCGTAAAATATCTGGTTGTGTGGCATCGCCATAATATAGATGACCACCATAATTACGTACGAAATCGACTTTGTCTAAGTTGCTATCAATGGCGGTAAAAGACAAATGCTGTAAATGCGCCACACGAGCAATGATTTGTCCAAAACGTCCAAAGCCCGCAATAATCACAGGATTATGTTCATCCGGAATGTCGTCATATTCGGGGATGGTTTTTGGATTAAAACGTGGCAAAATTTGTGATTGTATTAACCAGTACAACATAGGGGTCAACACCATCGACAAAGTGACGATGAGGGTTAATGGCTCCAAAATGGCTTGCTGTACGACATTTTCACTTTTCGCCACACTAAAGACCACAAAGGCAAATTCACCGCCTTGAGCCAAACAGGTCGCCAGTAAAATACTGTTGCGCCATGAATTTTTAAGATAACGCGCAATCGCCGTAAGTGACGCAATTTTGATGAGCATCAGTGCCAATGCACCACCGATAATGAACCATGGCATTTCAACGAATAATGACAGTTCTGTGGTCATGCCCACGGTCATAAAGAACAAACCAAGTAAAAGCCCTTTAAACGGAGCAATACTGGCTTCGAGTTCATGGCGGAATTCCGAGTCTGCCAATAGCACGCCGGTCAGAAATGCTCCGAGTGTGGTACTGATGCCGAGTACATCCATCAACACCACGACACCCAGCACAATAAATAAGCCAACAGCAGTGATCAGTTCATGCGCGCCACTTTTCGCAACGAAACGGAAAAAAGGCCGCATTAAGTATCGACTAAATAAAAATAAGCCTGAAAAAGTTGCAATGATTGCAGCGAAATAGGCGATTCCGTGATGTGATGATTCTGTTCCTGCGAGCAGGGGGATGACTGCAATCAGGGGAATTGCGGCCATATCTTGAAACAGCAAAATCGAAAAGGATTGTTGCCCATAGGTGGTGTTTAATTGCTGTTTTTCACTCAGCATCTGCAAGACAAAGGCAGTAGAGGAGAGTGCCAGAGCGAAACCGATAACGATACTGGCTGCAATGCCTTGTTGTAAGGCAAAAAAACTGCCTAGCGCTAAAAGCAGACCGGTCAGACCGACTTGTAAACTGCCCATGCCGAAAATAGAACTACGCATACTCCATAGCCGCTGTGGACGCAGTTCGAGGCCGATCAGGAACATCAGTAAGATCACGCCAAACTCAGCGAGCTCTTGGATCGCTTCGGGATCACTGGCAATGTTAAAGACATCGGGGCCGAGCAAAATACCAGTGAACAGATATCCCAAAACCGTTGCAATACCAAAGCGCTTGAGCAAAGGGACAAGCAATAAGGATGCGCCAAGGAAAATTGTGATCTGTAACAGTAGTGACATTTACTCGTCCTAGAGTTGTATTTTTGGTCGAAAGTTGCAATTCAGTATGACTGATTTTTCAGACTGAATTGTACGCGTTTAACTGAGTTCCTGTGGGTCTATATCGAGGCTCAATTTCATATTTGATGGCTTGTTATGCAAGATGTTTTGCCACCAATAACGCAGATAATAATGTAAGCGCGCACGATCTGTAGACAGTAAAACCATGTGGGATTGATAACGTCCGGCTTTGCGCTCCATCGGGGCAGGAATCGGCCCCCAAATGTCAATAATTCCAGCAGAGTCCTGACGCAGCAATTGGGCATGTTGCTGTAAAAATTCAGTATTGAGTTCTTGGTTTTTGGACTCACAGCGCACCAATGCGGCATAGCGAAACGGTGGCATTTGTGCCATTTCCCGTTCTTTCATGGTTTCTTTGGCAAATTTTCGATAGTCCTCATTGACCAAGATATTCAAAAGCGGATGGTCGGGTCTTAGGGTTTGTAAAAACACATCGCCTTTACGTTCACCACGGCCGGCACGCCCAGTGACTTGTACAATGAGCTGTGCAGTACGCTCGATGGCACGGAAGTCCACACTCAGTAGACCTGAATCGATATCTAAAATCGCCACCAAGGTGACGTAAGGGAAATGATGTCCTTTGGCCAGCATTTGTGTACCGAGTAAAATGGCAGGTTCGCTTTTTTGAATCTTGTCATAGATTTTTTGCCAACTGCCGACTCGACTGGTGGAATCACGATCGACCCGTATAACGTCATGCTGCGGAAATAGCTCATTTAGGCTTTCTTCAACCTTCGCTGTACCCATACCCACGGATTTCAGTTCTTGGTGATTACACTGTGGACAATGCTCTGGCATACGGTGAATGGTGCCGCAGTGGTGACAATGTAGGTGTTGATAGGGTGTGCGGTGTACCGTGAAATTGGCATCACAGTGCGGACATTTGGCCTGCCATGCACAGCTTTCACAAATTAAAACCGGGGCATATCCACGACGGTTTAAGAACACTAACACTTGTTCTTTTTTTTCAAGGCGCTTACGGATTTCACCAATTAATAATTGGCTGATTCCATGCTGTTTCTGTGCCACTTTCAGATCAAGGATGTGCATTTTCGGCATGACTGCAGTGCCCGCACGTTGGTTCAATTCCAGTACGGTCATTTTGCCTTGTTTCGCCAGTGCATAGCACTCGATACTAGGCGTGGCAGAACCTAAAATGACAGGGCATTGTTCCAGATGCCCACGGTAAAGTGCGACATCCCGAGCGTGATAGCGAAAGCCTTCTTGTTGTTTAAAGGACAGATCATGCTCTTCATCAATCACAATCAAACCCAAATTAGGCAGTGGCGTATAAAGCGCAGAACGCGTGCCTAAGATAATAGATGCCTTACCTGTTTGCGCCGCTTGCCAAGCTTGCATACGTTTTGAATCGTTTAAACCCGAATGTAGTAGAGCAATATTGCAATGAAAACGTGATTGGAAACGGCTGATGGTCTGTGGGGTAAGTCCAATTTCAGGCACTAAAACCAAGACCTGTTTGCCTTGCTTTAGAACCTCTTGCATGATTTGTAAATAGACTTCGGTTTTACCACTGCCGGTGAGACCATCAAGTAAAAATGCCTGATATTGATTCCGCGCTTTTAACACCCGATCAATGGCTTTCTTTTGCTCCGGATTCGCTGTGAGCGGCATTTGCGCCATGCTCATGGGCATCGGGCTAAAGTCTTGTTCTGCTAACACACATTCGCAGATGCCTTTTTTCTCTAAGGCTTTGAGTGTCGCAGTTTCCACACCTGCCAAATTAAGTAAATTTTCCCCAGTTCCAGTTGGGTGTAATTTTAAAATTTTATAGGCTTCTTGCTGTCGTTCCGAGCGCTTAATTTTGTCATCGGCATGGTGGTCGAGGAGATTCCATGTTCGTGCCAATAAATTATAGGGTTTCCCTTGGCGTAACAGCGTTGGAAGGGCACTTTGCATGACTTCACCAATTGGAAATTGGTAATACTGTGCAGACCATGTCAATAAATTTAAAACTTTCTCATCTAAAATGGCGCGATCATCAAGTAGTTCAGTAATGGCCTTGAGTTTAAAGCTTGAATCGAGTGGTGCATCGGGTGCAATTTTTTCCACGATGATACCGGTCAAATTTTGCCGACCAAAAGATACAGCAACGCGTGCACCTACTTCAGCTTTTTGGTATTGCTCTTGGCTTAAGCTGTAATCGAAGCAGTCGTATAAATATACCGGAACGGCGACTCGAACGCGGTAAATAGGTGTTGCAATGCTCGCTGAATTTGCCATAAAACGTGGATAAGTTCCTGATTAAATTTCGTCGTGATCGTAAAGGAGTTGTGTTAGAGTGAGCTCATATTTTATATCTAAGAATATGAATGATTTTGATGGTCAGACGCAACTGCGCTGATAGAAATTTTGGAAAATTAGAGCATTACAATGCCTGCATATCAGTTTACTGCCATAGACGCTTCAGGGAAGCAGCAGAAGGGTGTACTTGAGGGTGATTCTGCGCGTCAAATTCGTCAACAGCTCAGAGATCAGTCACTCATTCCAGTTGCTGTCGATCCGATAGAGCAAAAAGACAAACACGCGCAGCAGCGCTGGTTTCAAAAAGGGCTGAATGCCTATGACTTGGCTTTATTGACTCGCCAACTTTCAGTTTTGGTTGCCGCTGCGATTCCATTAGAAGAAGCGATTCGTGCTGTGGGAAAACAAAATGAAAAAGCCCATGTGCAAAACCTGTTGATGTCGGTGCGTTCTAAAGTTTTGGAAGGGCATTCTTTAGCCAACGCACTACAACAAGCGGGACGCTTTCCTGAACTGTATATTGCCACGATTGCAGCAGGTGAGCGTTCAGGTCATCTCGATCTTATTCTCGACCAACTTGCCGATTACACCGAAAACCGCTTTGCCATGCAAAAAAAAGTGCAGGGTGCGATGATTTATCCCATCATCCTGATGTTAATGTCTTTCGGTATTGTGATGGGACTCATGACCTATGTGGTCCCAGATATTGTCAAAACCTTTGACCAAAGCAAAGATGCCTTGCCGTGGATAACGATCGCTTTAATGAAAGCCAGTGATTTTATTCGAATGGCCTGGCCATTTTTATTGGTCGGTAGCGTAGTCTCGATTTTTCTCTTGGTTCGATTCCTCAGAACAGCGGCGGGACATTATGCCTTTGACCGATTGACCTTGAAATTACCGTTATTTTCCAAACTGTCTAAAGGCATTAATGCCGCTCGTTTTGCCAGTACCTTGTCGATTTTAACCAAGTCTGGCGTGCCATTGGTCGATGCTTTAAAAATTGGTGCAGCGGTCAGTAATAATTGGGTGATTCGAGATTCGGTCAACCTTGCGGCAGAGAAAGTAACAGAAGGTGGTAATTTAGCAACACAGCTTGAGCGAAGTGGTTATTTCCCACCGATGATGGTACAAATGATCAAAAGTGGTGAAAGTTCAGGCGAATTAGACCGGATGCTCGAACGTGCGTCTACGATGCAAGACCGAGAAGTGACGACTTTAATTTCAACTTTATTGGCGTTGCTTGAACCGCTGATGTTGGTATTTATGGCGAGCATTGTACTGGTGATCGTGATTGCTGTGATGCTGCCAATCGTGAATATGAATAATATGATTTAAGACATTCGAACAATGATGTGAACAGAGATTTGTAACATGCAAGTGAAGACAAAAAATATGAAGCAACAAGGTTTTACTTTAATTGAAGTGATGGTGGTCATTGTCATTTTAGGTGTTTTGGCTGCGCTGATTGTACCGAACGTGATGGGCCGTGGTGAAAAAGCCAAAGTTGATACCACAGCAATTACTTTAAAAAGTGTCGCTGGCTCATTAGATCAATACAAAATGGATAATGGTAAATTCCCTTCAATGCAAGACGGTGGATTAAATGCTTTGGTCACTAAACCTGAGTCTGCTAAAAACTGGTTGCCGGGTGGCTATATCAAAGGTGGCTATCCAAAAGACAGTTGGGACAATGACATTCAATATGTGATTCCAGGTTCTGAAGGCCGTCCTTATGATCTTTATTCATTTGGTGCGGATGGTCAGTCTGGCGGTGAAGAAAATGATGCCGATATTTACTATAAACACTAACTGAGAATAATTATAAATTCAGTTTTAATGGAATTAATCACTTTACTTAATAGGATGTTTCAATATTGAGTGAAGTGATAATAAATCTTAATTATAAAATTAATATTAAGTTGTTGAATTTACTTTAGATTTCTTTCATAAGTCATTTTTCACTCAGCTCCAAGTTATAAATTCCAGCAATTAGATTGAATCTTAATGCTAGTCTTTTGCCTCGATTGCGATATCGCTCAGCAAGAATTTTGAAGGTTTTC